>JAEELG010000088.1 GCA_016288775.1 Bacteroidales bacterium
GACTGCGGATGTCTCCGTTCTCGCGTACAAGCGTGGTGTCGAAGTATGGATATGGGTAGTTGCCGGCGCTGCCAAGATACTCTGCCGAAGCCCTCACAGACACAGCGCCCAAGCATTTGTCCCATGATATGGAAGGATTGACTGTTCCGAACGATCCTCCCCGGATCCGAAGCCGCAGGCGGTCTTCCACAGGTACGGATGAAGTCAGATGCAGGGAGGCACCGGAAGCATATTCACGCGCCGTCTGCAGACGCACGTCCTTATGTGCATTGTAAAGAGCAAGGGAGCCGAACCCTTCAATTGAAAGGCGTCCGAGGTCCACCTGCATATTCTGCGCATTGTCTATCTGGACGCCATCGATAAAAACGCCCACATGCTCGCTGCCGAGACTGCGCACATTGATGGTCTTGAGTCCTCCAAGGCCCCCGTAGTCCTTAACCTGAACGCCCGTAAAACGGCTGACCGCCTCAGCCAGATGCAAGTTATCCGTCGACGCCCGTCCGCTCAGCGCTGTTTCTTCGGAAGGGCGCACCACAGGCATGTCGCGGAAAGAAGAAAGCCGCGCCGCCTCAAGGGTATCAGCCTCCTGGGCATGAAGGCCGGAGGAGGCTAATAACAAAAGTAACAATGATGCGGCGCGCCGCACTACCAGATTGCGAAATGTCCGGGGCACACGCCGGCAGTTACGCTCCAGATCCTTTGCAGACTGCCGAAGTCAAACTCGAAACAGGAAACGGTGCCGGGATTGAAGTAGTCGCCGGCATCGCCCACGACGAGATAATGATAAGTAATTCCGCCGGTGCTGGGGCTGTCGACCAGTGCAAGGCCGTAGGGCGTACCCTTCAGCTCATGCGGATACTTGATAATCGCGCCCCTGTCGATGGACTTGTCGACGATCTTGAACGCCCAGACATAGTATGTGTGACTCGCGCTCCAGTCAAATTCGTCGGCAGTGCCTACGCAGTACACTGTGTCGCCGCATACGCAGGAACAGCTCACCTGCAGGTCGCCGGAAGGTTCCTGCTGGTTGACGCCAGCCTTGCGTACCACCGTAGGATTGTCGGCATAGAAATAATAGAGTCCTGTATGGACGTTCCAGTAATTGCCGAGAGTGGTAACGTAAATGACGCCGTCGCCGCTGGAATAGACGTTCTTCAGGTTGACCTCAACCTCCACGGTCTGCTCCACCTTGAAACTGGCGGCGTCGATAATGCTTACGGTGTTGTCGTAGGAATACGACGGCGGGAGCTGGCTCGAAATGCCGCCCGAATTGGCCACGTACAGTTTGCCGTTGTAGTAAGCTATTCCTTCAGGCTGGTAGCCAACTTCCACGGTACCCTCGACCTTCTTGGAGCTCATGTTGATGCGATAGACCTGCCCCTTGGGGTTGGAGGAATCGGTGACGGTATAGTTGCCGCTGGCGTCGTAGCTGCCGGTGGCGTGTGCTCCCGCCCATGACGTCACGTATGCATATTTGCTGTCGAATGCGACATAGCGGGGCGTGGGAACCGGGATGGCCGCAATCTCCGACTCGTCTATCGCGGAAATCACTTCAACAAGGCCGGAATTGTTCACTACGATCCAGACCTCGTTGCCCTTGACGGCGATGTCGTTGCCCACGTCACCCAGCCCTGCGGCAATGTCGGGATTCATTTTTTTGAATGCGCCGTTCACATATGTACTGTCGGAGAAGCGCAGGAAATCGAGTGTGGAATTGTTTGAACCCATGCCGCCTTCGTTAAGCACGAACAGCTTGGAGGCGGTACCCACAGCCATCTTTTTCACGTTCTGTCCTTCAAGGCCCTTGTCTTTGGAAGGAATCCAGTCTTTGTTGCATGCGACGGACAGCAATGCAACGCCAAGCATCAATAATGCCTTTCTCATCATAATTCGTTTTACCGGCGCTTGCCCCCGAGCCCCTGAGTTAAACTGGATTATGGCAGGTCTTCTGACTTCTCCCCGCTCCGGCCTTCTCACATCGATGCAATGGCTTGTTCGGAACGGTTATGGATAACACAGCTGCGGGCACAGTCCCGGATTCTTACCGGATTCCCTATTGAGGCTTATGCAGCCACCATAATCTGTTGCAAAAATAGTCAAAAGAAGCTAAATTTGTAGTATGAAGATCAAATTATTCCCTTGCGCCGCCATTCTGGCGCTGATTTGCATGTCGGGATGCAACAATACCGACTTTTACGGCAAGATGAACCGCCAGGCGGCGGCAGAGTATCTGATACCCGTACGCCCCGCTTCCGAGGGCAGGAATCCCTGCTGGAACAAGTTCGCAAAGAAGTTCATGTACGCGCCTGCCTTCGACGTACCGGCGATGGAAAATGCGGCAAAATACAGATTCACGGTGCGTGGCGACGAAGGAGAATGGAGTTTCGTTACCGCCGACCCCGGCGCCAGCCTCGCTCCCATCTGGAATAGCATTCCGCCGTCGGAAGTGGAGCTGCAGGTTGAGGCGCTTGCCTCAGACGGATCCTCCCTCGGCGTGGCATACGAGCGCAAGTTCCTGCGCGACTTCCCCTTCGAGGGGCCTTACCGCGCTCCTGCCCGGGACTACCGTGAGGCCGCTGTCAAAGGCGCCCTGTACATCCACATGATGCCGGAGATTCAGAACTGGATAGGCAGCGAAGTACCCGATATGGCGTACTCTCACAACACTTATCCATGCAAGATAATAGGCGCCACCATACGCAACGAGTGCCTGATAGCCAGGGAGTTGCCCGAGCGGAGGGAGAACGCGCTGGAAGTGGCGCAAAGCGCTGCGGCATTTCTGGTCCGCATGAGCAGGCCCGAGGGAGACCCGCTGGCCTTCTTCCCGCCTACGTATTACCTCGACAAGGAAGCGTCCAAGCGCGAATGGAACCAGGGCAAGACCATGACGCTCGAGGCCGCATCCGCCGGGCAGGCCTTCCTTGACCTATACGACGTAACCGGAGAAAAAGAGTGGCTCGACAGGGCCGTGAATATCGGGCGCACATACATGAAGCTCCAGCGTGAAGATGGCTCGCTGCCCATCAAGGTTGACTTTGTGACCGGAGAACCCGTCAACGAAGTGTGCGCAATGCTGCATCCCCTGCTTCGCTACTTTGTGCGCCTGGAAGGATATGGATTCGGCGAATTCGTGCCGGCGCGCCTGAAGGGAGAGGAGTGGATGAATACGGTTGCCGTGGAGCGGTTCGACATGACAGGCCAGTTCGAAGACGTTAACGTCAAGGGTCTGGAGCCTTATCAGAACCTGACCAACTGCACCGCAGCGCCCTATGCTTCGTATCTGCTGCGCAAGAAGGACATGAGCGATGCCGACCTGCGCAACGCCATCGACCTGATACGCCTCAGCGAAGACCAGTTCGTACACTGGGCGTACCCCGACCGCACACAGGACGGATTCCCAAAGAAAAACGCCCCCTGCGTGCATGAACAATACCATTATGAGATGCCGGTGGACAATAGCAGCTGCAACGTGGCGAACGCCTGGCTCGACCTTTACGAGGTCACCGGTGACCGCCTTGCGCTGGCCAAGGCCAAGGCCCTGATCGACAATATCACGATTCAGCAGAACGCCGTCAACGGCAAGATTCCCACCACATTCGAATGGCGCGACGCCGCCAAGGACCGCAAACGCACCTTCTGGATCAACTGCGCCTTCGGATCTGTCACTACCCTGCTGCGCTTTGCCGAGATGGAATAAAAAGAATCCCGGGCCGCCAGAACGGTCCGGGATCTTTTTATGATGTCAGGTCTTCTAGAACTCGTATCCGAGCTTCAGGGCAGCGGCATGTACGAGCTGGTCTGCCATTGAAACCTTTGAATAATCATAGTGCTGGAAGAGATAGGAAAGGCCTACGAGGAAGCTGCCACGGGACTGGCCGATCCTGATTCCGAGGGTCGGGGATGCGTAGAAACCCTGTCCGATACCATAACCGCCGTCGACGCTCCAGTAAGGAACGACTTTCTTGTCGGCCTGTGACATGAGACTTCCCCTGAGGTCAAGATAGAGCGGAAGATCGATCTTGTCGAACTGTCCCTTGGGGAACATCATGGAGGTGTTCGAGTTCACGGGAATGACATAACGGGGACTGACGCCTACGCCAACCTTGAAGAATTCGCTGAAACGATAGCCGACCACAACATCAGCCTGGGCGAAGGTCGCGCGACTGGAGTTGCTGGCAAAGGCGGCCGCCGGGGTTATGGAGGCAGCGCACCAGAAACCGCTGTCGCTCTGGGTCTGTGCAGAAAGACTTGCAGGGATGAGCATCAGCGCGAGGCTGAGAATGCAGATGAGTTTTTTCATGATGATTAGTCTTTATTAAGCTTTGTTATGTTTCATTAAGTTCACAAATATAGAAATTATTTGTTACTTTTGTTACGTGAATACTCATATTGTAATTATGGCCGGGGGTGTCGGAAGCCGTCTTTACCCCATCAGTACGCCCGAACGTCCCAAGCAGTTTCTCGACCTGCTGGGATGCGGCAAGGCGCTTATCCGTCTTACATACGAACGCTTTCTGGCAGTTGATCCCGATGCGGTATTCTGGGTGGTGACATCCGCCGAATACGTGCACCTGGTGCGCGAGATAGTGCCTGAAATACCGGAGGCGCAGATACTTGCAGAACCCGCAGCACGCAATACTGCGCCCTGCATTGCACTCGCGTGCTGGAAAATCAAGGCCGGGTGGCCCGACGCCAATATCGTGGTTACGCCCGCCGACGCCTACGTTCCTGATATCCAGGCGTTTGCGTCATCGATACGCACCGCGTTCGATTTCACCGCCGGCAGTGACGCCATAGTGTGCCTTGGCATCAATCCCACATCTCCTCACACCGGATACGGATATATTCACGCACCCGCTGATCCGGGAAAGGTGGTAAAGGTCTCCGAGTTCAAGGAAAAACCCTCACAGGAAGTGGCGGAACGCTATCTCGCCGAGGGCGGGTACTGGTGGAACGCCGGCATTTTTGTGTGGAACGTGGCGACCATCGAGCGTGAACTCCGCGCCCATGCTCCGCAGATCTGCGGAATAATGGACGAGATGTCTGCTTCGTTCGGAACAGCGAGGGAAAAAGAAGAGCTCGCAAGGCTGTTCCCCCAATGCGAAAAGATCAGCATAGATTACGCCGTAATGGAAAAGTCGCCGAATGTGTTCGTACTCGCCGCTGACTGGGAGTGGAGCGACCTCGGCAGTTTCGAAGCCATAGAAAAGATTACCGGAAGGGACCTGCGAAAAAGTTTATAAAAATTTTGTAATTTTAATAAAACGTCCTATATTTGCAGTCCCAAACACGGAGGATGACTCGTTAGCTCAGTTGGTAGAGCATCACACTTTTAATGTGGGGGTCTCGGGTTCGAGCCCCGAACGGGTCACGAAATTGAATTATATTGCTTCCTTAGCTCAGTTGGTAGAGCACCTGACTCTTAATCAGGGTGTCTAGGGTTCGAGCCCCTAAGGGAGCACTTTTTTTTGAGGGCATAGCTCAGTTGGTTTAGAGCGCTTGCTTGACAGGCAAGAGGTCGACAGTTCAAATCTGTCTGTTCTCACAAAAAAATCCCGGACCGCTTCGGCAGCCCGGGATTTTTGTATTGCGGTATTGTGATCAATACCCGAAAACTTCTTCGAGGGAGACCTCCTTCACGGGACCGAGGGTCTTGAGGAATTCCACATCCAGGTTCTTGATGTCGCCAAGGATCGCATAGGTATACTTGCGGTCCTTGACCCACTGCTCCTGTGCGGCCTTCACGTCTTCCAGAGTGATGGAAGGCAGGGCCTCGAACACCTTGCGGTCCAGAGGCTCGTCCAGACCCATCCTGCGGCAGCTGCGGTATGCCCACAGAACGTCGGATCCGGTGGTGCGCTGGGTGCGCAGACGTCCGTCGAGGGCATCCTTGGCTACGGCGAATGCTGCGTCGGACTCGGGCATGTTGTTGATGATGTCGTCGAATGCCTCGATGGCGGTCTTCATCTTGTCGTTCTGGGTTGCGATGAAGGCGGAATACGAGAAGGTTCCGTCGGCATCGGAAGGATCGCGCAGACGCGCCCAGGCGCTGTATGCAAGACCGCGGGCCTCACGCATCTCCTGGAACACGATGGCGTTCATGCCGCCGCCGAAGTACTCGTTGTACATGGTCCTGACGGGCTCGCTGGCGGGATCCATCTTCTCACCGCGGTTGGAGTACTGCTGGTAATAGATCTGCGCGGCATCGTACTGGGCCATCACCACATTGGGCTCGGGAGTCTGCTGCATGACGGGATAGCGCTCGGGAAGCTGGACATAGCTGCCCTCGAACGGAACAGCAGCCCTGACCTTGGCGATGCTCTCGGGTCCGTAATACAGAACCTCGCAGCCATTGGAAAGAACGTCCTTCACGAGAGCGATAAGATCCTCGGAGCGGAGTGCTGCAAGGGCGTCGTCGGTGAGCCTGGTCTTCTTGATGAATTCGGGACCGTAAGTCACGTAGTTGGTGAGGGCGCTGTAGCAGCTGCGCTGATTCTTCTTGGCGTCGTTACGGCTCTTGAATTCGTCAGACTTGAGATTTGTAAGGATATCCTCATCGATTACGGCGTTGTCGATCAAGTCACGCACGATAGCAACGGCCTCCGCCATACTCTCGCTCAGGCCTTCGATGGTGACGGTGCTCTGGTTTGCGCCGGCCCTGAAGTCGAAGGTGCAGGCAAGCTCGTACATACGTGCCGCAATATCATCGGCAGTCTTGTCTGCGGTACCAAGATATTGCAGATAATCGAATGCCAGACCGATTTCAGGATTCTCCTCCGTACCTGTATTATAAACGAAATCGAGTTGGAAAACGTCGTTGATTTCGTTCTTCTTGTAAAGCATATCCACACCGTCGGCCAGCTGGACCTTGGACATATCCTTGCCGAAGTTGACGAACACGGGCTCGATGGGTTTGACCTTGCTGTCCTTGATCTCCAGCAAGAAGTCACTCTGGGCGTCGCGGTTGGCTACGATAGGGGTGATCTTGGGTGCGGAAATCTTCTGTACGTTGGTGTCTTCACCCTGGCGCTTATAAATGACCGCGTAATTGTCGGCTCTGATGAATTCGTTCGCCCAGGCGACTACATCCTCCTTGGTGACCTTCTCATAGCGTTCGATTTCACGTGCGGCATCTTTCCATTCAACACCATTGATGAAAGCGTTCACATAGGCCATTGCGCGGCTCCTGTTGCTCTCGAGCTGGCGCATCTTGTTGAGCTTGATATTGTTGATGGTGGCGCTGATGATGGATTCATCAAAGTCGCCGGCGGCAAGTTTCCGCACCTCTTCGAGGGCGAGATCGCGAAGTTCTTCGAGGCTCTGGCCCTGCTTGGGACGTGCAATTACGACGAACTGGCCGTAGTCGGGCTGGATGCTGGTGAAGGCATACATAAAGAGGGCCTTCTGCAGCTGATTGATATCGAAGTCGATAAGACCGGCCATTCCGTTGTAGAGGATGGAGCCTGCAATCTCACCGATCGCACCTTCCTTAAGGGCGGTGGCACCAGGAAGCCTCCAGGCGAGGGCGATGTTCTCGGCTTCGAGACCATAGACATTGACTTCCAGAGGCGAAGTGATAGGCTCCTCGGGGTCGAATTCGAGAGCTGGAATCTCGGGATTGGGCTCCCAGTCGCCGAAGTACTTCTTGATGATGGACACCATCTCGTCGGGATTGAAATCGCCGGACACGCAGACTGCGATGTTGTTGGGCACGTAATAAGTGTCGTGATACTTCTTGACGTTGGTGATGGAAGGATTCTTCAGGTGCTCCTGGCTTCCGAGAGTGGTCTGCTGACCGTAGGGATGATTGGGATAAAGAGCCTTGTCGATGGCCTCCCAGACCTTGCGGTTGTCCTGGGTGAGCGACATGTTCTTCTCCTCGTAGATAGTCTCAAGCTCGGTGTGGAATCCGCGGATTACGCCGTGGCGGAAACGGTCTGCCTGGATGCGGGCCCAGTTGTCGATCTGGTTGGACGGGATATCCTCCACATACACGGTTTCGTCGCTGCTGGTGAAGGCGTTGGTGCCGTCGGCTCCGATCATCGACATGAGTTTGTCGTATTCGTTGGGGATGGCAAGCTTGGACGCCTCATAGCTGATGGAGTCGATCCTGTGATAAATCGCTTCCCGTTCGGCGGGGTCGGTGGTCTGGCGGTAGACCTCGAAAAGCTGCTCGATCTCGTCGAGCATAGGCTTCTCGGCTTCGTAGTCGGTGGTTCCGAAGTGCTCGGTTCCCTTGAACATCAGGTGTTCGAAATAGTGGGCAAGTCCGGTGGTCTCTTTGGGATCGTTCTTGCTTCCGACTCTCACGGCCATCATGGTCTGGAGACGGGGCTGCTCCTTGTTCACGGACATGAAGATCTTCATGCCGTTGTCGAGGGTGTAGATTTTTGTTCCGAGGGGATCGTTCGGCACAGTCTCGTACTTGTTGCAGGAGACGGCCATCAATGCAAGCGCCAATACGGCGAATAACAAACGTTTCATACTGAATTTTTTAATTTGACGCAAGGTACGAAATATTTTGTGATATATTTTGAAACCATAAAATAATTGTTTACCTTAGTCGCGAAGTTTTTCATAGTTTAAGTTTAGGTTAAGTAGCGGGGCGCTCGCAGTGATGCAAGCGCCCCGTGAATTATGTAAAATTCACGGGACGCTAAAGCGCTCAACTATCCAATGAGGGGGCGGACCCCCTCAAACTCCCCTGTCTTATTAATTCGCCGAAAGGCGACTTTTTTTCTATATACTGGCAGTAGTTCTATTTCTGCAGCATCACCACAGCCCACACTTCGCAGCCTTCGCCGCGACCCACGAAACCGAGCCGCTC
>JAEELG010000089.1 GCA_016288775.1 Bacteroidales bacterium
GTCGATGCAGGGGGCCTCGGCGAGGGTGCGAAGGAACCTGCCGTCCTCCTCGTACATGTTGAGGACAATCTTGTACTTCCGGTTGCTGCCGTAGAGGTCGTCCTCTATGAATTCGGAGCCGTTGTGGTCGGCCTGTTCAAGGTCGATTGCCACCGTGCGGGAGTTGTTGGGGCCCCAGTAGATCTCCTCGTCGCCCTCCATGTCGTAGGACATCTCGGGGAACCTGTCGATGAAGTGGCAGACGAGCCTGTCGGAGAGGAGGACTTCGACGTCGTCGCCGCTGGAACGCAGCTCGCAGTTGACCACGTCGCCGAGGTAATAAGTGTGCCGGAAGAGGGGTGAGCGCATTGTTTCCTTAATGGCGCGGGCCTCTTCACGGCCGCGTGGCGCGGGGTGGGGGAGGTATGAGGTGATGCCGACGTTCTCGCCCTCGATGATTTCCTGCTCGCGTTTGGCACGGTACGACGGGTTCTGCATGCGCTTGAGGTCGTAGTTGCTCAGGCACAGGCCGGAGATGACGTCGCCCCCGTCGATGGGGTTGTAATCGGGCAGGTCTATGACGTTGCCTCTCTGGCGTGCGGGGTAATTGGGGTCTTCGAAGATTATCCATTTCTGGTCGCCTTCGCAGCTGTACACCCAGCCGCCGGGGAATTCGGCCTCGAGCCAGCCCCAGTCGGAAACTACGCCGACATAGCTGCCGTCGGCCTCGTACATCAGTGCGCGGAGGGTGTAGAACTGGCCGTTGTAGGGATGCTCCATCCTGCCGGGATGGTCCTTGGGGTCGATTTCCGGCTCCAGGCGGATGAACCTGCCGTAGCCCCAGTCGACGGGAAGGTGGCTGAGGGAAGCGGCCCTGCCTGCGGTGGAACGGGACATCTGCGCGGCGCGTACGTTGTTGGAATGCAGGCGCCTGCCTACGCACCCGCAATGCCACGCGGCAGCGCGGACGTCATCCCCGAAGGTATCGTACGGCTTGACGCTGCCGGGACTCCTCAGTTCATCGATGACGTTGAGGTGGGAGTCGTATGAACGGACCGTGAAGTCGGTCGTGAGGGCCTCCAGCTTGCCATAGCCGTCGCTGACCGCAAGGTTCTCGAACGGCAGGAGCACGTTGCCGGCATTGTCTATCAGGCCGGCGCGGCCGTTGAACCCGGAAACTGCGGAGGCGACGCCCTTGCGGAACGAGGGCGAGTAAGTGAACTGCGGTGCGAATATCTCCTCGCCGGACAGGCTGTACACGCCCCAGAGAGGCTCGTTCACGCCGTTGTCGGGGTCGATGCCCCTGGCGGTGATAATCTGTTCGCCCTTTGATACGCTGACCGACTGGTACACCGGCGGAAGGACTATCCTGCCGGACGCATCGGCCAGGCCGTACATCTTGGTGCGGTCCACCTTGACCATCAGCTCGCAGAGTCCCAGCTTGTCGAACTTGCCGATGCTGTTGTACTCGGGACGCAGCACCCAGTCTCCATTGGTGTTGATAAGGCCCTCCAGGCCCTGCACCTCCACGATGGCATAACCGTCGATGAACCGTTTTGCCTTGTCGAACTGCGGGCTGATCACCCAGTTCTTGCTCTTGTCCTGGTACCCGAACTTCTTTGAATCCCTGTCCTTGACGGGCTTGATGTCCTGCGCCGACGCCGCCAGCGTCAGGCACAGCGCCGCGACCAGCGCTACGATTGCTTTCACTTTCATACCGCTAAGTTAGCAAAAAATAATCAGAATCACTCCTTCACGCTGCAACGTGGCTGCCGTAGCCGCCTGAGGGTGCTTTTTACAGCGGTTTGCCCGGTTTACCCGCCCGGGTGCTCCTGATGGAAGCATTTTTCTTCCATCGGGCGCATATCTGCCGCTTTTTTGCTCCTGATGGAACCTTTTTTCTTCCATCGGGCGCACTCAAGAATCCATCCTGGTCATCTCCGGCTCCTTCGGGCGGAAACGTGGCTACCCTGCTTTTTCTCCGGTCTACGCGTGATATTTTGATATGAGCGACTTTTTTCCTAAATTTGCAGGTTGCAAATACTAACTGCTATATATGTTAACATTAGCTTTTACCGACGGTACCGTCCGTCCCTGGGATGACGAACAGGCCAAACACATTTTCTGGCACTCATCCGCACACCTTATGGCCGAGGCTCTCGAGGCCCTCTATCCCGGCGTCAAGTTCGGCGTCGGCCCTGCAGTGGAAACCGGTTTCTACTACGACGTAGACCTCGGCGGCCGCACCATAGGCGAGGCCGACCTCAAGGCCATAGAAGACAAGATGATAGAGCTCGCCCGCACCAAAGAGACATTCGAACGCAAGGAAGTCTCCAAGGCAGAGGCCCTCGACTACTTCACCCGCAAGGGCGACAAGTACAAAGTCGAACTCATCGACGACCTCGAGGACGGCACCATAACCTTCTACACCAACGGCTGCTTCACCGACCTCTGCCGCGGCCCTCACGTCAAGCACGCAGACGACATCAAGGCCGTCAAGCTCACCGCAATAGCCGGCGCCTACTGGAAAGGCGACCAGGACCGCGAACAGCTCACCCGCATCTACGGCGTCACCTTCCCCAAGAAGAGCATGCTCGACGAATACCTCGTCATGCTCGAGGAAGCCAAGAAACGCGACCACCGCAAACTCGGCAAGGAGATGGAACTCTTCACCTTCTCCTCCCGCGTCGGCATGGGCCTGCCCCTGTGGCTGCCCCGCGGCGCCGTCATGCGCAACATCCTCGAGAACTTCCTCCGCCGCAAGCAGGGCGAACTCGGCTACCTCCCCGTAGTCACTCCCCACATCGGCGGCAAGGAACTCTACGTAACCTCCGGCCACTACGCAAAATACGGCAAGGACTCGTTCCAGCCCATACATACCCCGCAGGAAGGCGAAGAGTACATGCTCAAACCCATGAACTGCCCCCACCACTGCGAGATATTCCGTTCCTCCCCCCACTCATACCGCGACCTGCCCCTCCGCTACGCGGAATTCGGCACCGTTTACCGTTATGAGCAGAGCGGAGAACTCCACGGACTCACCCGCGTCCGCGGCTTCACCCAGGACGACGCCCACCTCTTCTGCCGCGCCGACCAGCTCCAGGAAGAATTCGAGAAAGTCATCGACCTCATCCTCTACGTCTTCAAGACCCTCAGGATGACGGACTACATGGCCCAGATTTCCCTGCGCGACCCCAAGAACACCACCAAGTACATCGGGTCCGACGAGAACTGGCAGAAAGCCGAACAGGCCATCATCGACGCTGCCGAGCGCAAGGGCCTCAAGACCGTAGTCGAGCTCGGCGAGGCCGCATTCTACGGCCCCAAGCTTGACTTCATGGTCAAGGACGCCCTCGGACGCAAGTGGCAGCTCGGCACCATCCAGGTGGACTACAACCTCCCCGAGCGCTTCGACCTCGAGTACACCGCCGCCGACGGCAGCAAGCAGCGCCCGGTGATGATCCACCGCGCACCCTTCGGCTCCCTCGAGCGTTTCACCGCCGTCGTGCTTGAGCACACCGCCGGCCATCTGCCCCTCTGGCTCTCGCCCGATCAGGTCAAAGTTCTGCCAATCAGCGAAAAATATGCAGATTATGCAGAAAAAATTTGTGAATTGCTGAAAAATTCCGATATTCGCGCTTCCATTGACGCGCGCAACGAAACGCTCGGCAAGAGGATACGCGAAATATCCCTTCTCCGCGTGCCTGTACTTGCGATCGTCGGTGAAAAAGAGGCCACGGAAGGCACCGTCTCTGTACGCAGGGAGGGGGCCGATGTGGGCTCTATGACTGCAGAACAGTTTGTACAATACATTAAAACAGCGGTAGCTGAAGAATTAGCTTGATGGCAGGACCATACAGACCAAAGCCGGCCCGTAAACCAGGGGGCCGCAGACCGGATCCCGGGCTTCAGAAGAAGGACGAGAACGAACTCAACATCAACGGCCAGATAACTGCGCCGCAGGTGCGTCTCGTCGGTGACAACATCCCCGAGCAGGGTATCGTACCCCTTTCCCGCGCCCTCCAGCTCGCCGACCAGATGGAACTCGACCTCGTCGAGATCAGCGCCAAGGCCGATCCCCCCGTCTGTAAGATACTCGATTACCAGAAGTATCTCTACCAGCAGCGCAAGAAGGCCAAGGAAATGAAATCCAACGCCGCCAAGGTCGTCATCAAGGAAATCCGCTTCGGCCCCAACACCGACGAGCACGACTTCCAGTTCAAGCTCAAGCACGCCCAGGAGTTCCTCCAGGAAGGATCCAAGGTCAAGGCCTCCATCTTCTTCCGCGGCCGCTCCATAATGTTCGCCGACCAGGGAGAGAAACAGCTGCTCCGCTTTGCAGTCGAACTCGAGCCCTACGGCCGTGCCGAGAACATGCCCACGCTGGAAGGCAAGCGCATGACCATGATGCTCGCCCCGCTCAAGAAAAAATCCGCGTGATGCGGACACTATATTATTAACAATTAATTTATAAAAACAATGGCAAAGCTTAAAACCCTCTCCGGTGCCAAAAAGCGCTTCGAGCTTACCGGAACGGGCAAAATCAAGAGGAAGCACGCTTACCACAGCCACATCCTCACCAAGAAGACCAAAAAACGTAAAAGAAACCTCGATCACTTCGCCGTCATCGAAAAGGCTGACGTCGCAAGGGTACGGGAAATGTTGGTTCTCTAAAAGTATTGAATTATGCCTAGATCAGTTAGTTCCGTAGCCTCAAGGGCACGCCGCAAGAAGATTCTTAAGAGAACCCGCGGTAATTTCCTGTCAAGAAAGAATGTCTGGACAGTTGCAAAGAACACCTACGAGAAAGGTCTTACCTATGCTTATCGTGACCGCAAGGCCAAGAAGCGCAATTTCCGCGCTCTCTGGATCCAGCGTATCAACGCTGCTGCACGCCAGTACGGTATCTCCTACTCCCAGTTCATGGGCAAGCTCAGCGCACAGAACATCGGTCTCAACCGCAAGGTTCTCGCCGACCTGGCAATGAACAACCCTCAGGCGTTCGAGGCTATCATCAATTCCGTTAAGTAGAGTAGAAAGTGAGCCGGAGGAAGAAATTCAGGACAAAGAGCAAGTTCCTGAACTGGATTCTTGACTGGGTCGACGCCATACTCTTTGCGGTCGTCGTCGTTACCCTGATCAATGTTTTCTGGTTCCAGTCCTTCAAGATTCCTTCCTCATCGATGGAGAGCAGCCTCTATACCGGAGACCATCTCTTCGTCAGCAAATTGACATACGGAGCGAGGCTCCCCATGACCCCCCTGACAATCCCGTTCACGCACAACGTCATCGGCAACGGCGAATCCTATTCGACGTCGGTCCAGTGGAAGTACAGGCGTCTGCCGGGTTTCAGGACGGTCCGCAAGGGAGACTGCGTAGTGTTCGGGTTCCCCAATGGCGACACCGTCCTCCGCAAGGCTCCCGCTGAAGACTACCACGCTGTGGTGCGCTTCATGGGACGCGAAGCGGCGGAGAAGGCCCTCGGCCCCGTCATCGTTCGACCGATGGACAAGAAAGACCATTACGTCAAGCGTTGCGTGGCCGCCCCGGGCGACACTCTCGAAGTGCGCGACGGCCTCGTTTGGGTAAACGGGCAGCAGCAGGAAGTCTGGCCCGGCGTGCAGATGAGCTACAGGGTCGTGACGACGGGAAGGGAACTGAATCCCAAGATCGTCGACCAACTCGGACTCAATGTCGCCGAACTGCGCTTCTCGCCCTCCCTCCCCGGTTATCCCGAACTGCCGCTTACGGCAGCGATGCTGGAGCAGGTAAAGGGAATGAAGAACGTAGTGTCCGTGGAACCGGTCCTTCAGACCGAGCCCGGCGACTACCGCGAAATCTTCCCGTTCTCGCCTCTCTTCAGCTGGTCCAGGGACAGCTTCGGCCCCCTCTGGATCCCCAGAAAGGGCGCAACCGTGGAGCTCACTCCGGCAAACCTTCCTCTGTATGAGCGGATTATCCGCGATTACGAGCACGCCGATGTCGATTCCGCTCTCGCAGCCGGCTCCTATACTTTCGAACAGGATTATTATTTCATGATGGGAGACAACAGGCACAATTCCCTGGACTCAAGGTACTGGGGGTTCGTTCCTGAAGATCACATAGTCGGGCGTCCGGCGGTGATCTGGCTCTCAACCGATGCGGGACGGAAATTCCCGAACAACATCAGGTGGCGCAGATTCTTCAATTTTCTGTAAAGACCTATTTGGAAATACGAGAAATTAACGCGATATTTGCGTCCCATTTCAAGAAAACAATAAAAATCAGATAGTTATGGCAAAAGTTTGTCAAGTGACAGGAAGAAAGAGAATGAAAGGCAACAATGTTGCCCATTCCAAGCTCCGCACCAAGCGTGACTTCTCCCTCAACCTCAAGAACAAGAGGTTCTGGAGCGAGGAGGAGCAGCGTTATGTTACCCTCAAAGTGTCCTGCAAGGGCATGAGGATCATTGAGAAGAACGGTCTCGAGGCTACGCTTCGCGACGCTCAGAAGAAAGGATTGATTAACCTTGTTTAATTTTTACGGTTATGGCAAAGAAAGCAAAAGGAAACAGGGTGCAGGTCATCCTCGAATGTACCGAGCAGAAGGCTAGCGGCGTACCGGGCATCTCCCGTTACATCACTACCAAGAACAAGAAGAACACCCCCGAGCGTCTCGAGCGCAAGAAGTACAACCCGTACCTGGGGAAGGTTACTGTTCATCGTGAAATCAAATAATTAATAGGAGACTGAATTATGGCAAAGAAAGCCGTTGCAACCTTCGCAGCCAAGGCCGGTGCCAAGAGCATGGTCAAGTGCATCCGCATGGAGAAATCTCCCAAGACCGGCGCTTATGTTTTCACTGAGCAGCTGGTAGAGGCCGAAAAGGCCAAGGACTTCTTCGCAAACAAGAAGTAAGTTCTTACTCTATACCCGAGGTGACCGACAAGCAATTGCCGGTCACCTTTTTTTGTGCTTTTGCCGAGGAAATCGTATCTTTGAAAAGTATGCGAGCAAGATCCATATTCATCCTTACTGCAGCCCTTTTCTTTCTGGCGTCCTGCAGGCCTGACCCAGTGGATCTTCCCGAGCCCGAGCCCGAACCCGATCCTGAGCCGGTAGTCGTTCCGGAAGAGCCGGGAGGCAAACCGGACGGCCCCGAGTATGCCGTGACGGGCGAGCCTCTTCCCGGGTGGGCGGAAGGATGGCTCGACATACACAGCATCAACAGCGGACGCGGCGAGGCGTTCTTCTACATTTTCCCCGACGGTACCACCATGCTGGTGGATGCGGCGGGCGCCTCGGATTTCGAGATTCAGGGCGAAGACGGCTCCGGCATCTATTCCAGGCCTTCGCAGGAGTACTCCAGCGGAACGGTGATAAACCGCTATCTGCAGCGATACATGCCCGAAATAGCGGAAGGCAAGCTGGACTATTTCATGCTCTCCCACTATCACAGCGACCACATGGGCGCGTTTACCAAGTCGCACGCCAAATACGGATGGAAGGCGGTGGACAAGGACGGCAAGCCGGTTACCACCGTGGACGTCAATTCCGGAGGCTTCCTGCTGAACGGACTGCCCGAGGTGGGCATGTCGTTCCCCATATCAAAGCTGATAGACAGGGGAGACTGGGACAATCGGGCCTCCAACGTGTGGAGCACCGGCCAGACCCGCCGGAAGAACTACATCAATTTCATCGACTGGAGCCAGCGCACACACGGCACCGTGCACGAGAAGTTCTCTGTAGGCGGCACTGACCAGATAGTGCTGCAGCACGCTCCGGGCCAGTATCCCGGGTTCCTGGTTCGCGGGATTGCCGCCGGCGGCGACATCTGGACCGGCAGCGGCAACTTCATCAACTCCACTTACGTTCCGTCCGCGGCCGACTGCCTTGCCAATATCGACACCTGGGACATCAACGAGAATATCTTTTCCTGCGTATTCACGCTCAGCTACGGCAAGTTCGACTGGTTCTCGGGCGGAGATATCCAGTATAACGACCGCGGCACCTACAGCTGGAAGGACATCGAACTGCCGATCGCCAGGGTGGTGGGAAAGGTGGAGGCTATGAAGGCCAGCCATCACAGCACCAGCAACACCAACGGATCCACCCTGCTGAATGTCCTTAAACCGGACTGTTATGTGGTCGGCGTGTGGACCAAGAACCAACCCAATCCCACGACCCTCAAGCGGGTATACGCTGTGAACAAGGACATCGATATCTTCGTTACCAACCTCTCCGGCAACATAATTGCCAAACTGGCCGAGCAGGGAATCGATTCCGGAACCTTCAAGGCCCGCGGCGGCCATGTAGTGCTGCGCGTCGCTCCCGGCGGAAACCAGTATTACGTCTTTGTGCTCGACGACTCCGACTTCGAGTACCGCGTCACCGAAATCCACGGGCCGTACAGCTGCAAGTAACATAGCCTTCAAAAAGGGCTGGGGATTCACAATAAATTATTATATTTGTGAATTATGGCATTCAGTTTCTTTCAGAAGATAGGCAGGGCCATTGCCGGGAGGTCGAGGGTCGACGACGACACCCTCGATGCGATAGAGGAGGCCCTGGTTGAATCCGACATGGGAGTGGACACCACCCTCAAGGTGATAGACAACCTTGAGGAGAGGGTAGACCGCGACAAGTACATGAGCCAGGACGAGCTGCGCGCCATGCTGCGCCAGGAAATCGAAGCGCTCATCCCGGATACGCCCTCCGGCCCGGACCTGAAGGGACACCCCCATATCATACTCGTTGTTGGCGTGAACGGAGTGGGGAAGACCACCACCATCGGCAAGCTGGCCCATTACTGGAAGAGCCAGGGCAAGAGCGTGCTCCTGGGAGCCGCCGACACCTTCCGCGCCGCCGCCGTGGACCAGCTCGACATATGGGCTGAGCGCGCAGGAGTGGAGATAGTGAAGCAGCAGATGGGCTCCGACCCTGCGGCTGTGGCATTCGACACCGCCAAGGCCGCCGTTGCACGCGGCACCGACGTGGTGCTCATCGACACCGCCGGCCGCCTGCACAACCGTATCGACCTCATGAACGAGCTGACCAAGATACGCAATTCGGTACGCAAGGTGGTGCCCGACGGCCCCCACGAGGTGCTTCTGGTGCTCGACGCCAGCACAGGCCAGAACGCCTTCGCCCAGGCCAAGGAGTTCGCCCGCGCCACCGATATCACAGGCCTGGTTGTTACCAAGCTCGACGGAACCGCAAAGGGCGGCGTCGTGGTTGGGGTTAGCGACCAGTACGGCATTCCGGTCCGCTTCATCGGAGTAGGCGAAAAGATAGAAGACATAAAGCCGTTCGACAAGGAATCCTTCGTCGCGGCGCTTTTTAATCCAGAAGAGATATGAAACTCAGTTACAGTTGGTTAAAGGACTATTTGAAGTGTGATCTCACCCCCGCGCAGGTAGCGGAGGCAATGACTTCCATCGGCATCGAGGTCGACGGAGTCGAGGAGAGCGAGGAGATTCCCGGCGGACTCGCCGGCGTGGTTGTGGCGGAGGTGCTCACCTGCGAGGCTCATCCCGACAGCGACCATTTGCATATAACCACCGTCAACACCGGTTCCGGAGAGCCCGTGACCGTGGTGTGCGGCGCCCCCAACGTGGCCGCGGGCCAGAAGGTCCTTCTGGCACAGATCGGCACCGTGCTGCCTGGCGACTTCAAGATTAAGAAGTCCAAAATCCGCGGCGTGGAGTCCTTCGGAATGATTTGCGCCGAGGACGAACTGGGCATAGGAACCAGCCACGACGGCATCATGGTCCTGCCCGCGGATGCCATTCCCGGCACTCCCGCCAAGGAATTCCTGCACCTCAAGACCGAGGCTGTCATCGAATATGAAATCACCGCCAACCGCGTGGACGCCGCCTCCCACTGGGGTGTTGCGCGCGACCTATACGCCTGGTGCAAGCTCAATAACGTTCCTTGTGAACTGACACTGCCGAAGGTTGACTCATCGGCGGCAGACTGCTGTGCGAGCGACTTTTCTCCATGTTCTCAGGAGCGAGTACAGCAGTCTGACGGAGCAATCGAGGTCGAGGTTCAGACTCCCGACGGCGCACCCCGCTACTGCGGAATCACAATCCGCGGCCTCAAGGTTGCCCCGTCGCCCGAATGGCTCCAGAAGCGCCTCATGAGCATAGGCAGCCACCCCATCAACAACATCGTCGACATCTCCAACTTCATACTGTTCGAGCTCGGGCAGCCCCTCCATACCTTCGACGCCGGCAAGATCCGCGGCGGCAAGGTCATCGTGCGCCGTGCCGTCGAGGGCGAGCCCATCAAGACCCTGGACGGCATCGAGCGCAAGCTGCATGCCTCCGACGTGGTGATTGCCGATACCGTCGGCCCCATGTGCATCGCCGGCGTGTTCGGCGGCGAGGACAGCGGCGTCACGGATGCAACCGTCGACGTTTTCGTCGAGAGCGCCTACTTCGATCCCGCATCCATCCGCAAGACCTCCAAGAGCCAGGGCCTGCAGACCGACGCCTCCTTCCGCTTCGAGCGCGGCGCCGATCCGTTCATGCAGCCCTACGCCCTCAGGCGCGCCGTCCAGCTCATCCTCGAGTGCGCCGGCGGCACCGTCTGCGGCGAAGCCATCGACATCTGCCCGAAACTCCCTGAGCGCAAGCGTATAGAGTTGGACTACAACCGCATACGCGGATTCGTGGGCAAGGATATCAGCAATGCCGACATGGAAACGATACTCGAGGCACTGTGCTATGAGTTCGAGAACCGCAGCGACAACGGCGCCACCGTGCTTGCACCTTCCTACATGGTCGACGTGTACCGCGAGTGCGATGTGGTGGAGGAGATACTCCGCATCTACGGCTACAACAACGTCGATCTGCCCGGACGCATGAAGATGTCCGTCGCCCCCACTCCGTCGCCCGATCCGGAAGCGATACGCAACAACGTTTCCAACTTCCTGGCCGCCAACGGTTTCACGGAGATAATGAACAACTCCCTCACCAAGAAAGACTACTACACGCAGCTCACCACCTTCCCTGCTGAGGCCTGCGTCGAGATAGTGAACCCGCTCAGCCAGGACTTGAACGTGATGCGCCAGACGCTCATTCTCGGAGGCCTGGAGGTGGTGGCCTACAATTTCAACCGCCAGGTGGGATCCGTGAAGACCTTCGAATACGGCAACGTTTACAGCCGCCGCCCCGGCACCGATATCACCAAACTCGAGAACTACGAGGAGCACGGATGCTTCTGCCTGGTGCTCGCCGGCACGCCCGAGAAATCCTGGAAGTCCGCGCCCGCAAAGAGCGACTACTTCCAGCTCAAGGGCTACGTGGAGCTGCTCTTGAAGCGCTACGGATGCGATCTTTACCAGCTCTGGACCGAGCCTGCGCCTGCGGACATCTTCTCCGACGGCGTGAGCTACCAGCTGCCCGGGAAGGGACCGAAGCTCGTAAGCATGGGTATCGTCAATCCGGCGCTGTGCAGGCGCTTCGGCATCAAGCAGCAGGTTGTGGCCGCCGAGATTTCGTGGCCCGCTCTGCTCGAACTGGTGACACGCGACAAAGTGGCCTTCAAGGAACTGCCAAAGTTCCCCGAGGTGCGCCGCGACCTTGCGCTGCTGCTGGACGAGAAGGTGAGCTACGCCGACCTGCGTGGCGCCGCTTTCAGGCAGGCAAAGAAACTCCTGCGTCAGGTGGGCCTCTTCGACGTGTACCGTGGCGACAAGATCCCTGCAGGCAAGAAGCAGTACGCCCTAAGCTTCGTGATCCGCGACGAGGAGAAGACCCTCACCGACCAGGATACCGAGCGCCTGATGGACAGGCTGCTCCAGATGTTCAAGAACGATTTCGGCGCCGAACTCCGATGAAGCTGCGTGCCGGTCATATTCTCCCAGCCTTTGCGCTTGCGTGCGTGCTTGTTTCGTGCACCGGGCGCTCGCGTATCATTCCCAGGGGAATAATGGCCGACATCTACGCCGACATGTTCCTGGCCGACCAGTGGCTGGCCGACCATCCCGACGAGCGCAAGAGCGTGGACACCATGCTGTTCTACGACCCCATAATCAAACGCTACGGTTACACTTTCGAAGACTACGACGCCTCCGTCAAGCGTTACATGAAGGATCCGGAGAAGTTCTCCAAGATATTCAGGAACGCTTCGAAGAAGCTCGGTGACGAACGCGAGCGCTTCAGTAAGCTGGCTGAGCGTCAGCAGGCGGTGATCGACTTCAACGCTGCCATAAAGGGCTACAAAGTCAAGGATTTCGACAAGGATACCGTTATCTGGCGCACACGCTACAAGGATGCCCGCGATTCCCTCAGGCGCGATTCGCTGCTTCGGGACTCCCTGCTCCGCGATTCCCTGAGGCTCGACTCCCTCAGGCTGGACTCGCTGCGGCTCGATTCCCTCCGCCGCGACTCCCTCAAGCATGTGGAGAAGATTGCGAAACACCGAAAATCAATAGATAAACCAGTTAAACATAAAGAATTATGAAGTATTTGGAAAAATACGGGTACAAACCCGATGGAGAGAAGATCAATGCCGGAATCAAGGCTATCGCCGACAATCTCGACAATCTTACCACTCCGGAAGTGCTCAAGCAGTGCTTCTCTATCATGGATCTCACCACTCTCAATCCCACCGATACGGTGGAGAGCGTAAGCAAGCTCGTCGAGAAGGTGAACAAGCTTCCCGAGGCGTTCCCCGGCTATCCCGCCCCCGCCTCCATATGCGTCTATCCCAACTTCGCGTCCACCGTGCGCGAGGTCAAGAACGACCCCGAGGTTCACGTGACCTGTGTCGCCAGCTGTTTCCCCTCCGCCCAAAGCTTCCTTGAGGTGAAGGTGCGCGAATGCGAGCTGGCAGTCCAGAACGGCGCCGACGAAATCGACATCGTGCTTGCCCTGAACGCATTCATGGCGGGCGACGAGAACCGAGCATATGAAGAGATCGTGGCCATGAAGAACGCCATCGACAAGGCCGCCGCAGCCGAGAAGCGCGAGGTGGTGCTGAAGGTCATCCTCGAGACCGGTCTGCTCGACACTCCCGAGATGATCGCCGAGGCATCTTTCCTGTCCATGGAGGCAGGCGCCGACTTCATCAAGACTTCTACCGGCAAGGTTTCGGTGAACGCCACTCCCGTCGCCGCATGGGTGATGTGCGAGGCAATACGCCGCTACTATGAGGTCACCGGCCGCAAGGTGGGCTTCAAGGCCGCAGGAGGCATCTCCAACGCCAAGGACGCCGCTTGCTACTACAACATCGTGGCAGGCATCCTCGGTGAGGACTGGCTCAACCGCAAGCTCTTCCGCTACGGTGTCAGCCGTCTTGGCAACAGCCTCATCAGCGCCATCGAGCAGAAGACCGTCAACTTCTTCTAGTATGTATCAGTACAAGGAAGTGTCGCCCGGCCGCTTCGTGCTCAGCCTCGACAACCATGTCGAGGTGTCCGAGGCGCTTGCCGCGTTCTGTCGCGAGAAGGACATCCGCGCCGGCGTGGTCGGAGGCCTGGGTGCCATCTGCGAGGCCACGTTCCGCTTCCTCGACCCTGCCACGAAGAAGTACGTGGACAAGACTTTCGGGGAGCAGATGGAGATCACCAACCTCACCGGAAACATCTCCCGCAAGGACGGGCAGGTGTACCTGCACCTACATGTGACGGCGAGCCGCCGCGACTACACCTGCATTGGCGGGCATCTGCTTACGGCGCGCATCAACGGGGCCTGCGAACTGTTCGTAGAGAGTTTCCACGGTGCCGAAATCGGGCGTCGTTTCGACGAAGAAACGGGACTCAATCTGTACAAGTTCTGAAAACAGGCTTCTTTTTTGCCTGTTTTGGAAAAATGAAACGGCTTCCGGTATGCACCGGAGGCCGTTTTTGCAATTAAGTGTTGCAAAACGGAATAAAACGGATAATTGTTCTCACCTTTGCAACAGAAAAACTTGTGACTATGAAACACTTGATACCCATCTTTATTTTCCTGGCCCTGAGCCTGAGCGCCTGTACCGGAAAGGACTTCCTTTCCTGGAATGTGCCCGGCGTCGAGGAAGAGGGCGTTTCGCATGATATGATAATACTCGGAGAGCGTCTGCCCGATCCGTATTCGGTGGAGAATATGACAAAAGCGCTCAATGCCATACACCCCTCCGGGGCCGGGCGGACAACCCTCGATCCTACCGATTTCTATGTGCGTTTCCTGCCCAAGGACGATGCTCAGATGCAGATACTGGCCGACGCCGGCCTCCAGTTGCTGGACCACCCGCTGGATTACCGCATCCTGCGCGAAGGCGACTGGTACCACGATCCGTCACTTCCGGAGGGCAGCATCACCTGGCAGTACGGAGTGGTGCCGGTGGACTTCGAGTTTCCGCCTTCGGTGCGGTATGAGCGTCTCGACAACTGCTATCTGCCGGACAACGATCCAGCCACGAAGGCGGACGGCATCGACTGGGCGGCAGTAGAGCGTGAAGCCTACCGCCTGACGGGCAACGGCGATATGCTGCTCCCTGACTCCCGTGCCGAAGGCGACGCCGGCAAATACTACATGCCCGAAGGGCGTATCGCCGTGATGGATCCCGATTTCAGCGCCGAGCCCGTGGGCGTGAAAGGCGTGACCGTGTGCTGCAATTCTTTTGTCAAGATTGCCACGGCCTATACCGACGAGCAGGGCTACTACCATCTGAACAAGAGTTACAATACCGATATACGTTACCGTTTGATTTTCAAGAACGTAAAGGGCTTCTGCCAGGGCCTGAACCTGATTCTTCTTCCGGCTTCCGTGTCTACTTTCGGCAAGCAGCCGCCGACCGGTTTCAGCGTGGTGATCGACAATTTTTCCGAAGATAAGCTCTTTGCGCGCTGCGTGGTGAACAACGCCGGCTACGACTATGTGCGTGCCAGCGAGAAGTCGGCCGGCGCCATCGCCCCCGCGCCGCGTGACCTGCGCCTGTGGGTGCTTGGCCTGCTGGATTTCCGCCTCAATATCATGATGCACCAGGGCGTTATCATCGAGACCTGGGAGCCTCTGTCTTCCGGCCTGGGAGAATATCTCTTCATGGCCAAGATAGTGCAGCCCGACGTGTATCTGGGGGTGAACGGTTGCTCCAGCTACAACGAGATCTACGAGCGCGCGTTGCTCGCATTCGCCCAGGCGGGGCATTTCTCGAGGGTAGGGAAGGACTGGTGGCACCATTATGTGGTCTATACCCTCAAGTCGCTGGCCGGTTCGTCGCTTGCCAATCCCTACGGAGATCGCGGAGACGAGGACTCTCCATACTGCGAGCTTGTGCAGTGCTATTCATGTTACTGCCAGAGCGTGCTTTACCGCCGCCATTATCCCGATTCCGAGGCGCTGTTCGGATCGGGGGAGTGGTTCTCGCCTCAGCTGCTTATGTATCTTGACGAGAGAGGCCTAGGCCTGGAGAAAATATCGCCGCTGTTTACCACAGACGTGGTGGACATGGAGATCCTGAAGCTCAAGATGCTCAGCTATTATCCTGAATTCAAAAGTGTTATAAACGAGGCTTTCGCCCGATACGGAGAACAATAACTATACTATGAAAAACTTGTTGTCTGCAGCCGCAGGATTGCTCCTGTGCTGTTCGGTCGCTGCACAGAATTTCGCGATTGCGACCAATGTGTTGGACTATGTGGATTTGGGGACGTTGAATGTGGAGGCGTCCTGCGGTATTGCACGACACTGGAGCCTTCTGGCCGGGGTAAAGTACAATCCCTTCCACTACGGGGAGGGGAGTGCCGAGGTCGCCGACTGCCAGCGGAGCGTCGAAGCCGGCGCCCGCTTCTGGCCCTGGCACATTTACTCCGGCTGGTGGCTTGCCGGCAAGCTCAAATGGCAGGAGTACAACCAGGGAGGCCTGGTTTCTCCCCAGGCCTCGGAGGGCGACCGCTATGGCGGCACCCTTGGCGCCGGCTACACTTTTATGCTGAATACTCACCTGAACCTTGATGTCGGTTTCGGCCTGTGGAGTGGCTATGACAAATACACCCGGTATGAATGCCTCCACTGTGGAAGGGTTGTCGACACTGGCGAAAAAATTTTCGTCCGTCCAAATGATATTCTTCTCACATTATCATTCATTTTCTAAAAAAGTTGTATATTTGCAGTCCAAACCGACTGCGCGGGTGGCGAAATGGTAGACGCGCTAGTTTCAGGAGCTAGTGGGGTAAAACCTGTGTGAGTTCGAGTCTCATCTCGCGCACAA
>JAEELG010000090.1 GCA_016288775.1 Bacteroidales bacterium
GCGATGCCGAAAGGACCGAAGCCCTCATAGATAATCTCCTTGAAGTCACCCTGCTTGCTCTCGGTGGCCTTCTTGATGGCGCGCTCGATATTCTCCTTGGGCATCTGCTCTGCACGGGCCTCAGCCATGAGGGCACGGAGACGGGGATTGCCGGTGACGTCGGGACCGCCCTGCTTGACGGCGATGGTGATTTCCTTGCCAAGCTTGGTGAAGGTGCGGGCCATGTGGCCCCAGCGCTTCAGTTTCCTTTCCTTGCGGAATTCAAATGCTCTTCCCATAATTATTCGGCTTCTGCGCGGGTGATGTACTTGTCGATGTCGTAACCCTCGACGGACTGGGGATACTTGTCCTTGATGACCTTGTAGCACTCGAGGGCCTTGGCCTTGTTGCCGAGTTCCTCATAGAGGATACCGGCCTTGAGCAGATAACCTGCGGCGAACACGTTGTCGGCCTTGCCTGCAGCCTTGGTGTATGCTGCCACAGCCTCCTCATACTTCTCGAGTCCGGCATAGGCGTCACCCTGGCCTGCGATGGCACGGGCGGCGAGAATGGGCTCCTTGCCACTGTACTTTTTGAGGTAGTTCAGGGCCTCTTCGAATTCACCGAGCTGGAGGGCGCATTCACCTGCCTCCATATACACTGCAGCACCTGCCTTGGAGCCGTACTCCTTGATGACGTCGGCAAGTCCGAGGACGTTGCCGTCACCGTTCAGTGCCAGCTCGAATTCACCGTTGGCGAAGCTCTGCTCTGCAGGGAATGCCTGCTGGGCGGCCTCTGCACACTTGGGCTGATAAATCAGCTTCACGTATGCGAACACGGCGAGAGCGATGACCAAAAGGACGCAGACAACGGTCCAGATGGTCTTCTTGTGCTCGTTATAAAACTGGTCGGTCTTGGAGACGGTCTCCTCAAGGTTCTCCTTGCGCAGGGCTTCCTTGTCGTTTACATTTTCCTTTGCCATATTGCTTAAATTTTGTTTTTCCTGATAAATTAGCTGACAAAGGTAGTAATTTCAATTAAATTATCCTAATTTTGCATTATGCCTGTATTGAAGAAAATAGTGATTCAGGATTTCCGCAACATCGAATTGCAGGAGCTGGCTTTTTCGCCCAACGTAAACTGCATCTGGGGCGGCAACGGAGAAGGCAAAACCAACCTTCTGGACGCTGTACACTATCTTTCCATGACCAAGAGCGGCATTCAGGCCGCGGAGCGGTTCAACTTCCGCCACGGCTGCTCCAGTTTCGCCATCAGCGGCATCTACGACCTTCCGGGCGAGAATGACGTCCGCTTCTCCGTCCAGGTAAGCGACGGGGGCGAGAAAAAGCTGCGGCGCGGCGACAAGAACTACTCCCGGGTCTCCGACCACATAGGCGTGCTTCCCATCGTGATGGTGTCGCCCGCCGACACCGAGCTGATCAGCGAGTCCGGTGAGGAGCGGCGCCGTTTCGTCAACGCCTTCCTGTCACAGACAGACAGGCAGTACCTTGCCGATCTGCAGCAGTACAACCGCCTGCTGGCGCAGAGGAACAAGCTGCTGAAAGACAGCGCGCCGGACATCGGCCTGCTGGAGACATTCGACCTCAGCATGGCTCCCCTCGCGCAGTCCGTTTCCGAGGCCAGGGCCCGCTTCGCAGCAGTGATGCTGCCCATCGCCTCCAACTACTACAAGGCCATCTCCGGCGGGCGCGAAGAGGTGGCGATCGAGTACCGGACCGACCTCTCCCGCGGCAGCCTCGATGCAATCATGGCCTCGCACCGCGAACGCGACCTCGCTTGCGGATACACCACCGCCGGCATCCAGAGAGACGATTTCATCTTCACCATGGACGGGTTCCCTATCCGCCGCTGCGGCTCGCAGGGTCAGCAGAAATCCTTCCTGGTGGCACTGAAATTCGCGCAATACGAAATAATGAAGAAAGACCGCGGCTTTCCTCCCATCCTGCTGCTCGACGACCTGTTCGACAAGCTGGACATGGAGCGCGCGGGCAACCTTCTCCAGATGGTTGCAGGAAGCGACTTCGGCCAGATATTCATCTCCGACACCGACCGCGTCCGCACCGAGACGCTCGTAGACAGGATAACCGCCGACCGGGCCTCTTTCAGGGCCTCCGGAGGCACTTTTACCAGAACCGATGGCGACGTACAGGATTAAACGTAAGAACGCGATTCCACTGGCTTCCGCCATTCGGGAGTACCTCAGGGACGCGCATCTGACCACGGGGCTCAACACCCGCCTGGTCTTCAAGGCCTGGGACGACGTCTCCGGAGCCGGCTGCTTCACCCTAAAACGCTATTTCCGCAAAGGCAAACTGTACATAACCCTGAACTCATCGGTCGCCCGCAGCCAGCTGCTCCGCCAGAAGGACCTGCTGCTGGACAGACTGAACGACAGACTCGCAAGGGACGAGTTTTTCACGCAGGAAGACTGCAACGTCTCCTGGGTGGAAGATATTATACTGAAATGAAACTGATAGTCGACAAGGCGATACCATTCATCGAAGGCGTGTTCGAACCTTACCTGGACGTGGAATATGCGGACTCCGCCGCCATCAACGACGCCACCGTCAAAGATGCCGACGCTCTCGCTATACGCACGCGAACACGGTGCGACGCCGCCCTTCTGGAAGGCAGTTCCGTCAAGATAATAGCCACGGCCACCATCGGCACCGACCACATCGACCTCGACTACTGCACCCGAAAAGGCATTTTCGTGCAGAATGCAGCGGGATGCAACGCAGGAGGCGTGATGAATTACGTGCTTTCCGCAATCTACGGGGTCGCGTCCCGCAAGAGAGTGCGTCTGGCCGGCACGACGGTAGGCATTATCGGCGTCGGCAACGTAGGATCCAGAGTCGCAAGGGCGCTGCAAGTGCTGGGATTCAAGGTGCTTCTCTGCGACCCGCCCAGGGCCGCTGCCGAAGGGCCGTCACAGTTCTGTGAACTCGACACCCTGCTCCGGAATTCCGACATCGTTACCATGCACGTCCCCCTTAACAGCACCACCAAGAATATGGCGGACGCGCGTTTCTTCTCCAAAATGAAACTTGGTGCGTTCTTCATCAACGCTGCACGCGGAGAAGTGGTGAACGAGCGCGACCTGCTGAACACAGGCGACAAACTCGGAGCCATCATCCTCGACACCTGGCGCAACGAGCCCAGGGTCAATCTGGAGCTGGTAAAAAAAGCAGACATAGCCACGCCGCACATCGCCGGATATTCATATCAGGGCAAACTGCTGGGCACGTCGATGACTGTCAGATCCCTTGCCCGCTATTTCGGAATCAAGCAGCTTTACGATTTCTTCCCCACCCCGGAAGGCGAGTTGCGCGACGCCGTGAAACTCGATCCCCGAGGTAAGAGCGAAGGACAGATAGCCTCCATGATCCAGTACAACTACCCCATTTTCACCGACGACTTCATGTTCCGCACCAACCCCGACGAATTCGAGTCGTTGCGCGAACACTACAGGTACAGACGAGAATTTTTCATCTACTGACACATATGGACAACACTAAGATCAATGCCGAACTCGAGCGCATCAACAAGGGCTTTCCCTGGCTCGACATCGTAGCCCCGGCGACTCCGGAGCGCGGAATCGAAGTTCTTTCTCCCGAAGAGACCGCACGCGCCGAGGCGTATGCCGACAGTGCCGACGTGGCCGGACGCTGCAAATTCGTTCCGGCGTCAGGCGCCGCTTCCCGCATGTTCAAAGACATCTTCGCAGGAGCCGAAAACGAGAACGACGCGGTACGCAAGCTCGCAGCCGAACTCGAAAAATTCGCATTCTATGACCCTGCGGTATTCGGAACCGCACCCTATGACCCCCAGGCCACCGCGCGCAAGCTCCTTGGCGACGAGGGACTTGGCTACGGCAAGATGCCCAAGGGCGTGCTGAAATTCCACCGCTATCCCAAAGAGGTGCGCACCGCAATCGCCGAGCATTTCGTGGAGGGACAGGCCTACATGCGCAACGCCGACGGAGGCGTAAAGCTGGTGGTAACCATCTCCCCCGAACACCGCGAGCTCTTCGAGAAGGCCGTGGCCGAAATCAAGGATGCCTACGAAGCCCGCTACGGAGTCAGGTACAACGTTGAATTCACGTATCAGGACAAGGCCACCGATACCGTTGCGGCAACCCCCGACGGCAAGGTCTTCCTCAAGGACGACGGCACTCCCCTGTTCCGTCCCGCCGGCCACGGCGCCCTGATCTACAACCTCGGCAAGGTTGACGAGGAACTGGTTTCCATAAAGAACATCGACAACGTTTGCACCGAGCGCATGCAGCCTGCCACATACAAATGGAAGAAGGTTCTCATGGGACGCGCCCTGGAACTCCGCGACAAGATCTTCGACTACCTGTACACCTTCGACCAACTGACCGAACTGCGTGCCCACCAGGCCGATTTCGCCTACGTTCCCGTGTACAACATGAATCAGGACGATCCGTTCGCCACGCCCGAATGCCAGGAGCTGTGCAACGAGGTAGAGGATTTCTTGCGTAAAGAGCTATGCGTCGAAATGCCTCCGGCAAAGGACTGCCGCGACCGTGCCGAAGCCCTGATAGCCAAGCTGAACCGCCCCATCCGCGTCTGCGGCATGGTAAAGAACGAAGGTGAGCCCGGCGGAGGCCCCTTCATCATCCGCGCCGCCGACGGCAGCACCTCGCTCCAGATCCTGGAAAGCGTGCAGATCAATCCCGACGATCCCAAGGCCACGGCCGCACTCAAGGGAGCAACCCACTTCAACCCCGTTGACCTGGTCTGCTGCCTGAGGGACTACAAGGGCGAAAAGTTCGACCTCCTCAAATTCGTTGACGAGGAAACCGGCTTCATCAGCAGCAAGAGCTACGAAGGCCGCCCGCTCAAGGCCCTGGAACTCCCCGGCCTCTGGAACGGCGCCATGTCCGACTGGAACACCCTCTTCGTAGAAGTCCCCATAGAGACCTTCAACCCGGTAAAAACAGTATTAGATCTGCTTAGACCAGCGCACCAGTAAGATTTAAAACGACAATCGCGAGGCCCTAGAGCTTCGCGATTATCGTTTCACAGGCGCGGACGATGTCGCCTATCTTCACAAGGATTTCGGCGTCCGGCGGAAGGAAGATGTCGATGCGGGAGCCGAACTTGATGATTCCGCACTGCTCGCCGGCCACCACTTCCATGCCGGGTTTGGCATAGCAGACTATGCGCCTGGCAAAGCCGCCGGCAAGCTGCTTGAAGAAGACTTCCTTGCCTTCAGGTGTGCGTATGCAAGTGCAGGTGTGCTCGTTCTCCTCGGAAGCCTTGGGCTTGAATGCGAGGAAATGCTCGCCTGGATGATACTCCGAATACTCCACGATGCCGGTAACGGGCCAGAAGTTGGCATGAACGTCCCAGAAGTCCATATAGATGGATACCATCGTGCAGTCGCGATTCAGGAAATCCTTCTCGTAAGCGGTCTCAACATGGACTATCTTGCCGTCTGCCACCGCGCTCACAAGCGTCGATGAGCCTGCCTTGTTGCGGCGGGGAACCATATGGAATGCCGTCTGCCATGCGCACACCCATAGCAGGCCGAGGGTGAGCGGCCAGACTATCCACCAGGTGTGCACGAAGCGGAAAAGCACGAAAATCAAGACCGCGCAAATCGCATAGACCAGGAGGACGGTTCCGTATGTATTCTTGTCGAGTCTCATAACAGTCCGAATATCAGTAAGTATACACAAGCGGCAGGAATGGCGACGAGAGAGCTGTCGAAGCGGTCCAGCATTCCTCCATGCCCGGGAATGCATTTGCCGGAATCCTTATACCCAAAATGACGCTTCCACATGGACTCGAAGAGGTCGCCGCATACGCCGCATACGCCCACATTCACGCCAAGCGCTATGCAGTGGACCAGCGGGAAAGGCAGCCAGGTCAGGAAATGCAGCCCAATGGCTGCTGCGACGCAGAAAAGAATACCGCCACAGAGCCCCCACCATGATTTCTTGGGAGAGATGGAGGGAGCCAGTTTCCGTGAAGTGGGCTTCTGGCCAAACAGGGTTCCAACCGAATATGCGCCCACGTCGGAGCACCAGATCAGGATGAACAGGGAAAGCATGAACCAGCCGTCGAACACTTCCCCATCCATCATGACGAGCGGGGAAAGGCTGATCGGAAGGGCGATATACACCAGACCTGCATAAATATATGCGAGGTCTCCGAACCCTTCGCGTGACGGCAGAAGCAGGCAACTTACAGGAATAAGCAGCAGAGGAATCATGACCAGGGCAAGCCAGCGGATATCCCATCCGTAGAAGCAATGCCATGCGACCAGAAGGAAGGCGCCGCCTCCGGCTATCATGCCCAACAACTGCTGCAGCCTGAAGCGTCTCTTCAACGCCATGTAATAGAACTCGTGCAGTGCAATTACCAGGATTGTAACGAACAGGCATGCGAATATGCCCCGGTCCCAGATAAGACCGAAGACCATCACAGCCAGGAATACAATCCCGCTCAACGTTCTTTTTAGAAAATCACTCATTTGTCTTTAAACGGGCTTCCCCGTGCTTTCCTGCCTTGGGTCCGAAGATGGCCTCGATGTCGTCGGCCATGATGACCTCTTTTTCAATCAACTGCCCGGCCAGTTTGGTCAGGCCGTCCCAGTTGTCCGTGAGGATCTTGCGGGTCTTGGCCGTGACCTCGTCGACGATGGCCTTGACCTCGGCGTCGATCAGCTCGGCGGTCTTTTCGCTATAGGGTTTGGTTAACTCGTAGCCTCCCTGAGGGTCATAGAAGGAAATATTGCCAACCTTCTTGCTCATGCCGTAATAGGTCACCATCGCGTAGGCGATCTTGGTCATGCGTTCGAAGTCGCTCAGTGCGCCGGTGCACGGCACGCCGTCGTTGACCATTTCTTCGGCCACGCGCCCGGCAACCAGGCTGCACATGTTGTCCATCATATCCGACTTGGAAAGGGTCACCTTCTCGTCCGGGAGCATCCAGGTGATGCCTAGGGCCTGTCCGCGCGGAATGATGGAGACCTTCAGCACGGGATCGCAACCCGGCAGCAGCCAGCCGGCGACAGCATGTCCGGCCTCATGGAAGGCCGTGATGCGCTTCTCGTCCGGGGACATGATGGTCTTCTTGCGCTCGATGCCGCCGACCACGCGGTCCACCGCATCGGAGAAGTCCTGGTTGTTGATATCGGACTTGCCGCGACGGGCGGCGGTCAGGGCGGCTTCGTTACAGACATTGGCGATATCAGCTCCGGAGAAGCCGGGGGTGTTCTTGGCGATAAGGTCCAGGTCGAAATCCGCCGCCAGCTTGAGAGGCTTGAGATGAACCTGGAATATTTCCTTGCGCTCGTTCAGGTCCGGGAGCGTGACCTGGATCTGGCGGTCAAAACGGCCTGCACGCATAAGCGCCTTGTCGAGGATGTCGGCACGGTTGGTCGCAGCGAGCACGATGACTCCGCTGTTGGTGCCGAAGCCATCCATCTCGGTAAGCAACTGGTTGAGGGTGTTCTCCCGCTCGTCGTTGCCGGAGAATCCGGCGTTCTTGCCCCTGGCACGGCCGACTGCATCGATTTCGTCGATGAAGACGATGCAGGGAGCCTTTTCCTTTGCCTGGGCGAAGAGGTCGCGTACGCGGGAAGCTCCCACGCCGACGAACATCTCCACGAAGTCGGAACCGCTGATGCTGAAGAACGGCACGTTGGCCTCGCCTGCGACGGCCTTGGCCAACAAAGTCTTGCCGGTGCCGGGAGGGCCCACCAGAAGGGCGCCCTTGGGAATCTTGCCGCCGAGGGAGGTGTATTTCTGGGGCTGTTTGAGGAAATCCACGATTTCCATGACTTCCTCCTTTGCGCCGTAGAGTCCGGCCACGTCCTTGAAGGTAACGTTTACCTTGGTCTTGTCAGCGAGCTTGCCGCTGGCCTTGCCGACGTTGAAAGGGTTCATGCCGCCGCCTGCTCCGCCCGGGCCACCGCCCATGTTGCGGGTCATGCCGCGCATCATCAGGAACCAGAAAACGATGAGAAGCACCATGGGGAGCCATTCAAGGATACCCTGCCACAGCTTCTCGTCGTTCTCGATTATCAGTTTTGTCTTGCTGCCTTCGGCAAGTGCAGAATTGAGCTCTCCAAATGTCTCCTCAGGGTCGAACCTGGTGGAGGTGAGGAAGAAGAATTGCGGCGAACTCTTGGGCGGGACACCGCCGGGATACAAAGAGACGTATTTCTGGACCGCCTCCGGACGGAGCGAAACCGTGCCGCGGAAATCGTTGCGCACGAATTTCACTTCCTTGACGTCGCCGTCCTTGATCATCTGCTCGACCTGGGCCCATTCGACCTTCTCGGGAAGGGAACGGTTGCTGAAAAGCATCCAGCCTATGCCCACTATCAAAAGGGCATAAAAGAACCAGCTCAGATTAATGCGAACAATACGAATTTTAGGGGATTTATTATTGTTGTCTTGCTTTTGAGCCATCTTAATAATAATTTTGCAGGCAAATATACAACAAAAATGGCACCAAGCCAACCCTCTGCCATTATTATATGGCTGGATTCTGCTGAATCCACGAATAAATGCATCAGAGAGGCACTTACGGACATGGACAATTTGTCAGTAGTGGCCACTTTGGAGCAGACTGCCGGGCGTGGTCAGGGCACTCACACCTGGCACTCCAGGAAAGGCTGCAACCTGACTTTCAGCATACTTTTCAGACCGGAGAAACTGAACGTTTCCGATATTCTTCTGCTCACCTGCGCCACCACCCTCGGAATACGGGACTACCTGGCAGACAAGGGTGTCGAGGCCGGAATCAAATGGCCCAACGACATTTGGGTGGGCAAACGCAAGATTTGCGGAATCCTCATCGAGAACATCCTGGACGGCAACTCCGTAAGTGCCAGCATCATAGGAATAGGATTCAACCTGAACCAGTGCCGCTGGCCGGCGGATCTGCCAAACCCTGTGAGCCTTAAGCAGTTGACGGGCAAAAAATACGATTTGAAAGAAGAGCTGGCGAGCCTTACTGATAAAGTCTGCCGGCGCTTCTCCCAGATGGGTTCCGACGCCGGCAGGTCAAAATTGCAAGAAGAATTTGGAAAGAATGTGTTCAGGCTTCCCGAAGAGCGGAAATAGCCGCTATCGGATCCTGACTCTTAAAGACCGAGCTGCCAGCCACCAGGATATCGGCCCCGGCCTTATGAAGTGCGCCTGCATTGTCTGCATACACTCCCCCGTCTATTTCAATAAGGGCGTTCCCGCCCCTGCGCTCAATCTCGGAGCGGAGCGCTGACACACGCTCCAAACTCTCCGGGATGAACTTTTGCCCTCCGAAACCGGCGAATACGCTCATGATCAGGAAGAAATCAGCCTTCCCGATATAAGGGAACAAGCGATTCACCGGCACGTCGGGGTTGATAACCACGCCTGCTTTCATGCCAAGCGACTGGATCTGCGCGATGTTCGCCGACGTGCGGCGTCCGGCAGCCTCCAGATGGAAGCTGACGCACGACACGCCCAGTGCGGCTAGCCTTTCGAACCAGCGCTCCGGACGGACAACCATGAGATGCACGTCCATCGGCTTGCGCGCCACTTTTGCAACGGCATCCAACACGCTGAATCCGAACGAGATATTTGGCACGAAAGTGCCGTCCATCACGTCCAGATGGATCCAGTCGGCGCCGGCGTTCAGCATCTCGATTTCTTTGCCGAGATCCAGAAAATCTGCCGCAAGAAGTGACGGTGATACAAGCATGGTACTATTCGTAATTGCGGACGACTTCGTCCAGTAGTGCAACGAATTTGTCAAGCGACGCAAGCTCCATCTTCTCTCCAGGAGCGTGAACTCCGCGCAGGGTGGGACCGAATGATATCATGTCGAGTCCCGGGAACTTCTGCAGGAAGAGACCGCACTCGAGTCCGGCATGTATGGCCTTGACTTCGGGTTCGGTGGAGAAAAGCTTGCGGTATGCCTCCACGGTACGCGCCAGGACATGCGAATTCATGTCGGGATTCCATCCCGGATATTCGTACATATGGCGCACCTTTGCGCCCGCAGCCTCGAAATTGGCACGTACACGCGCTGCCATAGCGCGCCTCTCGCTGGTAGCGGAACTGCGCTGGCTGGTGACGATCACCGCGACGCCCGCGGTCTCGGAAAGACGGATGCTGGCGAGGTTGGTGGAAGTCTGCACCAGGCCCGGAATGTCCTGGCTCATGGCCTGGACCCCGTGGGGACAGGCAAAAAGAGCCCGGACCAGACGCTTTCCGGAGGCCTCCGAAAGAGGGCGGAAAGGTTTGGACGGCTTAAGCTCTTCAGCCTTGCACTTGAGGTCGGGATCGGTGTTGTGGAACTCCTCCTTCAGGTCGGCGCCAAAGGCCTTGAATGCCTTGGAAAGCGCCGCAGGGTCATTGACCGCCACCACCGCCTCGCACTCGCGCGCTATGGCGTTGGGCTTGCCGCCTCCGTTCATGGATACCACACGAAGGCCATCCTCCAGCCTGCTGCAGAGGAAGCGCGACATCAGCTGGACGGCATTGGCCCTGTCCTTGTTGATATCGTCGCCGCTGTGGCCGCCGATACCGCCGGAGAGGGTGCAACGCACGAAGCGCTCGCCGGGCCTGGCGTCGGTTCTGGCAAGCCTGAAACGGATGTTTGTATTGAGTCCGCCGGCGCAGCCTATGAACAACTGCCCCTCGTCCTCGGAATCCAGATTAATGAGGGTTTTGGCGTCGAAGAAGCCTTTCTCCATGGCTTCGGCGCCGTCCATTCCGGTCTCCTCGGAGATGGTGAACAGACACTCGATTCGGCCGGTGGGAGCGTCGTCTTCCAGCAGGGCGAGGCTGGCGGCCACGCCAATGCCGTCGTCGGCGCCAAGGGTAGTGTCCTTGGAAATCATCCACCCGTCCTCGATGACGTAGCGGATGGGGTCCTTGCGGAAGTCATGCTTCACGCCGGCGTTCTTCTCGCAGACCATGTCCTGATGTGACTGAAGCACAATCGCAGGCACGTTTTCCTTGCCGGGAGCGGCATCACGTACGATAAGCACGTTGCCGGTGGCATCGCGCTTGTACGCGAATAAATGCGCTTCGGCCCAGTGGCACAGCCAGTCGGTGAACGGCCCTTCGTGCCCTGATTCGCGGGGTATGGCGGTTATCTCCTTGAAGATATCAAGAACTCGTTTTGCATCCATTGCAGTATATCGTTTGATTCTATGCTTCGGCGGGAACCAGCCTCGACTCGAGGTCGGAGACGTACTTCTTGAACACCCTGTCGGTAGCCATCAGGTCGCTGACCATATTGCAGGAATGCAGCACGGTTGCATGGTCCTTGCCTCCGGTTTCGGCGCCGATGGTCGAAAGGGAGCAGTTGCTTATGAGGTTGCGGCAGAGGTACATGGCAATCTGACGCGCCTGCACTATTTGGCGCTTGCGGGACTTCGACACCAGTTCGTCGGAAGAGATGTTGAAATAATCGCACACTGCAGCCTGTACTGCGGATATGGTGAGCTCCTTGACGGGAGCGCTGATAATCTTTTCGGTAACCCTGGCGGCCAGTTCGACGGAATTCTCGGCGTGCATGGCAGTGGCGTATGCCATTACCGACAGGAATGCGCCCTCGAGTTCGCGGAAGTTGGTCTTTATATTGCTAGCCAGGTACTCCAGCACATCCTGCCCGATAGTTACGCCCTCGCGGCGGCAAAGCGCCTTGAGCATCTGCAGGCGGGTTGCGTAATCGGGATGAAGCAACTCCACGGACAGACCCCACTTGAAGCGGGACAGCAGGCGGTCCTCGAAGTTCTGGAGCTCCACGGGAGCCCTGTCGGAGGTGAATATCAACTGCTTGCCGGTCTGGTGGAGATGGTTGAAGATGTTGAAGAACGCCGTCTGGGTACCGGGGCCCTGAAGGTCCTGGATGTCGTCCACGATAAGCACGTCTATCTTCTTGTAGAAGCCGAGAAAATCGGTGAGCTTGTTGCGGACGTTAACCGCATCCATGTACTGGGTCTTGAATTCGTTGCCGTTGACATAGAGCACTATCAGTTCAGGGAACTTCTCGTGGATGTCGATGCCAATGGCCTGGGCGAGGTGGGTCTTTCCAAGACCGGGGCCGCCGAAAATGAAAAGAGGGTTAAAGGAAGTCCTGCCAGGAGCCGCAGAAATCGCCGTGCCCGCCGTATAGCCCATCTTGTTGCACTCTCCCACGATGAAATTGGAGAAACAGTAAACGGGATTCAGTTTGGGATTGATCTGGATCTTGCGCAGACCCGGATAAACGAACGGGCTGGGGTTCGGAGACGGCTGCACGTTGATGCTCACCTCCCGGTTGACGGGAGCCAGGCCCGCCGCCGCGGGAACGGCGATAGCAGGCTGGGTGCGGACCGTACGGACCAGATAAACCAGCTTGGCGTCGGAACCTATAACCCTCTTCAAAGTTTTTTTGATGACATCGAGATACGTTGCCTCCAGATACTCGCGGAAAAAGTCCGAAGGGACTTCGACCGTCAAGGTGGAATCGACTATGGACACAGGGCGCACGGGAAGGAACCAGGTCGCGAACTTTTGGGGTTCGACGATCTGTTCCACTATTTTGAGGAAGTGACTCCAGATGCTTATGTGTCTTTCGTTCTCGTTCATCAGAAATCGCGACCTCCAGAAAAGGAGAATCGCGATTGCAAAAATGGTGGAAAAAAAAGTTAAAAAAAAATTTATTTGATATTGTTTTTTAAATTTTTTAGCGTTAAATATTATAGCGGACGCCGGTTTTCACCGCATTTACAATTAGCTGTATTTTAACACGTTACAACATGGACGCGCTGCTAAATATATAGAAAACACTATATTCCTAATTTTAAATAATTTCAAATTAGCACGTTTAGGGAAAAATCCTTTTCAAGCTACACCGGTCGCATAAAAAACGGGATTCGCTCTGCCGCTACTTGTAAAGACTCAGCTTGTTTCCCTCGATTTTAACAATAAATGCATCGGGATATTTTTTCCTCACTTTGGCCAGATGCTCCCTGGTCTTGGACACCGAATCCTCGACTGCTATGACATACTTGTTAATTTTGCCGCTGCTGACGACAAGGGGCTCATATCCCATGAACGCCTTGTCCTTCGCCGACAGTTTGGCCGACCCTGCAAATATCTGGATTCCGTAACGCACGGCAGGTGACGCCGGCTGCTTTTCTTCCCCGCCCTTCTTCTCTTCGGCCGTTTTCTTCTCTTCGGTCGCCTTCTTCTCGTCCGTGACAGGCTTGTCGTCCAGCGTCATGCTCAAATCGTACTTTTCCTTATATAATTTGAAAGCCTCGCATAGACGGCCTGCCAGCTTGTCGCGGTTGCTCTCGCTCTTGAGGGCTGCCAGGTCGGTGGCGTTGGAAATGAACCCGAGTTCCACGAGTACAGAAGGCATGGCGGTCTTCCAGAGCACCAGGAACGGATCCTGCCAGATTCCACGGTCTGCGGAAATGGGACCGCCCTTGAGCTTGGAAGATATGTCCTGTGCGAACTCCAGACTCTGCTCCAGATGCGAGTTCTGCATCAGCTGCATGAAGATGAACGATTCGGGATCGGACGGATCGAAGCCCTGATAGGTGGTGGTATAGTCGTCTTCGAGCAGGATCACCGAGTTCTCCCGCTTGCACACATCCATGTTATAGGCAAACAAGTCGCGGTTTTTTTTGCTGGACTGCCCGAGAACATGGACGGAATATCCGTTTGGACCGCTCTTTGCAGTCGAATTGATATGTATGGAAATGAACAGGTCGGCGTTCTCCTTGTTGGCGATGGCGGCCCGGTCGCCCAGATCGACGTTCTTGTCGGTCCGGCGCGTCAGGACCACGTTGACATCGGGGCACTCCGCCTTGATTTTGTTCTCCAGCCTCTTGGCGATATCGAGGGTAAAGGTCTTTTCGTATGTTTTACCGTCTTTGCTTACGGCTCCGGGGTCGGTACCGCCATGACCCGGATCGATCACCACGGTGGACAGACTGAGGTTCTGTCCGGCGGCAGAGAACTGCGCCAGAGTGGCGATGAGGAGTAAGTAAATTGTGCGTTTCAAAAATAAATGCTACTTTTGTGGATTGGCAAATTTAATAAAATAATTGTAATTTGAGAATAGCGGAGCGAATTGTATGTGTGGTAATGCTGCTGGCCATGGCCTGCCAAGCCCTTGACGCCCAGACCGTAGGGCGAAGGGGGCCGCGACGGGTATTCAACAGCGCAGTGCCCAAAACCGTGCGCCCCGTAGTTCTCGATTCCGCAGAGATCGCACGCCGCGACTCCATACACATCGCCGATTCCCTCCACCGCATCGACTCCGCCGCCATGCGCGAGAAGAGTTCCCTGGAAGTCCCCGCCTTTTCCGAAGCCAAGGACTCCATCGTGGAAGTCTTCACCGACGGCCAGAGAATGATCTACTATTACGGCGACGTGAGCGTTGAGTACCAGGACCTCAAGCTCACCGCAGCGTACATGCAGTACAACATGAAAACCGGTACCGTGTACGCCAAGGGCGTCTATGACACCCTTACGGGAGAATGGGTCGGCCGCCCCGTGATGACCCAGGGAGGCAAGACCTACAACATGGATGAAGTCAAATACAACTTCAGCACCAAGAAGGCCTCCATCAAGAACATCCTCACCACCGAAGACAACGCCATCATGCACGGAGGCAAGGTCAAGATGATGCCCGACAAGAGCATCAACATGACCAACGGCAAATACACCGTGTGCGAACTCGACCATCCCCACTATTACGTGGCCCTTACATCTGCCAAAGTCATGACGGAGCCCACCCAGAAGACGGTTTTCGGCCCCGCGTACCTGGTGGTGGAAGACGTCAAGATGCCGTTCGTGGGACTCCCCTTCGGCTTCATACCCAAACGCCCGGAAAGGGCCACCGGCCTCCTGATGCCGAACTTCGGCGAGGAGAATGCCCGAGGCTTCTACATGAAGGACGCCGGAATGTATTTCGTATTCGGCGATTATCTCGACCTGAGCGTCACCGGAGACTACTTCACCCTGGGCTCCTGGGCCGTGAACGTGAACTCCAGATACATGGTCAAGTACAAGTTCAGCGGCAACTTCGGATTCACCTATTCCCACGACCAGACTGGAGAACCGGACACCCCGGACTTCAACGAGTACAGCAACTTCGCCGTCAGGTGGTCGCACCAGCAGGATTCCAAGGCGCACCCCGGATCCACCTTCAGCGCGTCGGTCAACTTCTCGTCGCCTTCGAACAGCCGCTTCAATTCCCGTTCGGTCAACGAAGCGCTGCAGAACCAGATTTCATCCTCCATTTCCTACTCCAGGAACTGGAACGGAAAGCTGAACATGAGCGTCAACGCCCTGCACTCCCAGAGTTCCAGGGACTCGTCGTACACGTTCACCCTGCCTAACATTTCGCTGAACGTATCCACATTCTACCCGTTCAAGCGCAAGGTCCGTGTCGGAAAAGAGCGCTTCTACGAGAAGATCTCTTTCGGATACAACACCACCCTGCAGAACAAGATAAACTTCAAGGCCTCAGAGTTCGGCAAGGAAGGGTTCCTCGACAAATTCCAGAACGGAATGACCCACAGCTTCAACATAGGCCTGCCTCCGTTCCAACTGTTCAAATACCTCAACTTCACCCCGTCCGTGAGCTACGGCATGAACTGGATGTTCCGGAAAAAGGAATACGTCTACAACCCCGACACCGACAAGGTGGAGGAAATCCCGGGAACCCAGTTCAACACATTCGGCATAACCCAGAACTACTCGGGCTCCCTTGCCATGAGCACCCGTATCTACGGTCTGTTCAATTTCGGCACGCATCACAAGGTACAGGCCATCAGGCACGTCATCTCCCCTTCCGTCTCGATGTCGTTCAGCCCGGAACTCGGGCGCGAGGGAATGAACGGATACAAGGTGCTGAGATACACCGACATTCACGGAGTGGAGAAGACCTACGAATACAACATGTACCAGGGAGGCCTTTACAGCCCTCCGGGCAAGGGAAAGTCCGCCACCGCCAATTTCTCCATCGGCAACAACTTCGAAGCTAAAGTCAGGGACATGGCCGACACCACCGGTATCGGCAACAAGAAGGTCAAGCTTATCGACCAGCTCAACCTGAGCACCAGCTACAATTTCCTTGCGGACTCCTGCAAGCTGAGCACCCTCAACCTGTCGATGTCCACTTCGCTCTTCAACGCCGTGTCCATCAGCGGAAGCGCAAGCTTCGACCCCTATGCCACCAACTCCACCGGCAGCGGACGCATAAACAAGCTGGCCTTCACTCAGGGACAGGGTCTCCTGAGGCTCAACAACGTATCCGCGTCCGCATCCTACTCCATCTCCGGCAAGGGCGAAATCAACGGCAACGACGGACGCAAGGACCCGAACAACAGGGGCGGCGACGGCGGGTCGTCCATAAACGGCGCCGCCAGTTACTACCAAAGGTATTTCTACCATCCTGTTACGGGTGAGTTCATCCCCGGAGGATGGCTGTACTATACCAACCCCAACGTGCCCTGGTCGCTCAGCCTGAGCTATTCCTTCTCGCTCAGCCACCGGTTCAAGATGATCGACGACGTGCTCACTCCGCACAACGACATCACCCAGACCATACAGGCAAGCGGAAACATCCGGCTGACACCGCGAATGAGCATCAATGCCAGTTCCGGTTTCGACCTGCAGGCCATGCAGATTACCACGACGCAATTCAGCTTCACTTACGACCTGCATTGCTTCAACATATCGGTATCCTGGGTGCCCACGGGCTCCTGGGCGTCTTACCAGTTCCGCATAGCGGCCAATGCATCGGCGCTTGCGGATATTCTCCAGTTGAAGAAGAGCAGCAGTTACTGGGACAATTACTAATGATACACGGACAGAAAGTCATCGTAGTGATGCCGGCATACAATGCCGAGAAAACGCTTGAACAGACATATTCGGAGATTCCCCGGGATATCGTGGACGAGGTCATTCTGACGGATGACTGCAGCCGCGACGGCACCGTTGAGAAGGCCCGCGAACTGGGTATCAGGGAGGTGCTCATCCACCCCAGGAACAGGGGCTACGGCGGCAACCAGAAAACCTGCTACGACCGCGCGCTGGAGCTCGGAGCCGACATCGTCATCATGCTGCACCCCGATTACCAATACACCCCGAAGCTCATCGAAGCGATGTCGTACATCATCGCCAACGGCGTGTATCCCGTTGTGTTCGGATCCAGAATCCTGGGCAAAGGGGCGCGCAAGGGCGGGATGCCTCTCATCAAGTACGTATCCAACCGCTTCCTGACCTTTTTTCAGAACGTTCTCATCGGCCAGAAACTCTCCGAGTACCACACCGGCTACAGGGCATTCAGCGCAGACGTGCTGCGCAAGGTCGATTACTCCGTCTGTTCCGACGATTTCATCTTCGACAACGAAATGGCCGCCCAGATATTCTGGGAGGGATTCGAGATAGGCGAGGTTACGTGTCCAACCAAGTATTTCAACGACGCGTCATCGATCAACCTCCGCCGCAGTACGGTATACGGACTCGGCGTTCTCAGGGTGTCCATAGTCTACAGGCTCTGCAAGTGGCATCTCTGCAAATCCAAACTGTTCCCCAAGAAATGAAGCTGATCACAGGCCGCACAGGAGATGTCCGCATCCAGCTGTTCCGATATATGGTCGCTGGCATGACAGCGTTTCTGGTCGATGCCGGACTGCTGGCCCTTCTGACGGAATGCTTCGGCGAGGATCTCCTGCTGCTATGGACAGCCATAGCATTCATAGCAGGACTCTGCGTCACATACCTGTTCAGCATCCATTGGGTTTTCGACAGCAGGCGCTTCAACAGCCGAACTGCTGAAATGACGATTTTCGCCCTCATAGGCGTTACGGGGCTTTGGCTTACCGAACTGCTCATGTGGTTCCTTGCAGGCAAAAACGGCATCCATTATCTGATTGCGAAAGTGATAACCACCATTCTGGTTTTCGTATGGAATTTCGCCGCAAAGAAACTGATACTCTTCCGGGAACGATGAAACGCAGCGACCTGATAATCAACCTGATAATTCTGGCTCTCGGCGCATTGCTCCTCATTCCGGGAATCGGGAGCTACAGGCTCTTCGACTGGGATGAAATCAATTTCGCAGAATCCGCGCGGGAGATGCTCCTTACCGGCGACTGGTTCAACGTGCAGATCAACTTCGAGTCGTTCTGGGAAAAGCCGCCCCTGTTCATCTGGATGCAGGCTCTGAGCATGAAGGTATTCGGAGTCGGCGAATTCGCCGCGCGCTTTCCAAACGCCGTTGCCGGCATCCTTACCCTGCTGCTGCTTTTCAACATAGGGCGCAAAACCGGGAATACCGGTTTCGGAGTCCTGTGGACACTGATGTACGGAATCTCCTTCCTCCCCTTCTTCTATTTCAAGTCGGGCATCATCGATCCGTGGTTCAACCTGTTCATTTTCCTGGCGTTCTACTTCTTTTCGCGCTATACCGATCCATCGGCTGCGCCGCTCCGCACCAGACACGCTGCGCTTAGCGCTGCGGCCATGGGACTGGCGGTCATGACCAAGGGGCCGGTGGCTTTCCTGATTTTCTGCCTGACCTTCGCAGTGTGGCTGGCGTTCCGCCGGTTCAGGCTGGACTTCCGCTGGAAGGATGTCGGAGTCTATTTCATCGTGCTTGCCCTGGTGGGAGGGTCATGGTTCCTGGCGCTTGCTGCCAGCGGACACGCGGACGTAATCAAGGATTTCATAGATTATCAGATTCGTCTCTTCGAGACCAAAGACGCAGGGCACGGAGGATTCCTGCTGTACCATTTCGTCATTCTGCTTGTGGGCGCCGCCCCGGCATCGGTATTCGCAATCCCTGCACTTTTCCACAGATTTGGCAATGCTGGAAATGAGAGCCGCACCGACGGACTGAAGGGCTGGATGGTGTGCTCTTTCTGGGTAGTGCTCATACTCTTCACCATAGTGCGCACCAAGATTGTCCACTACTCGTCGTTCTGCTATTTCCCGCTGTCGTTCCTGGGCGCATACGCAGCCACGAGGATGATGGAAGGAGACCTGAAGTTCCGCAGGTACCAGAGAGTGCTGCTAATCGGAATCGCGGTGTTCTTCGGGGCTCTGCTGACCTTCCTGACCTTCTTCGACAGGGTCAAGGACGTCATCGCCCCGTACGTTCACGATCCCTTCGCCGTCAGCTGCATGGAAGCGACTTCCGGATGGAGCGGGTTCGAGCCGCTTGCCGGCCTGGCGCTCATCGTCTGCACAGTGATGTTCTGCATCCGATTCGGCCGCTGGCGCAACGCACGCAGTTTTTGCATGCTTGCCATAGGCAACCTTGTATTCCTGATGACGGTCGTGCTCTGCGGAGTATCAGAAGTGGAAAAGTACAGCCAGGCGTCGGCAATCGATTTCTACATGGAGCGCAAGGGCGAAGACTGCTACGTAAAGCCCGCATACTTCAAGAGTTACGCTCAGTATTTCTACACCGACAGGCAGCCCGGGAACAAGTGCGACGACATGGAATGGCTGGGCTCTGGGCCCATAGACAAGCCCTGCTATTTTGTACTTAAGGACGAACCCGGAAACATTGAGCGGCTGGCCGGCGACGTGCCCGACGCCAGGTTCCTGTACAAGTGCTCAGGATTTGTGTTCTTTGTGCGGAAGAGTCAGGCGGAACAGACGGATGAAGGCCAGCAGCAGGGCCAGCAGACCGGCATTGAACAGCAAGGTTAACAGCACGTTGACCTTGTGCGGACTCTCCCTGTAGGGGCTGTCGCCGACCGAAGAATCAAAGCGCGCAAAGGCGTTGCTGTAAATCACCACTCCGTTGTCGAAATACGCCGTAAAGCGCAGATACGGCGCGTCCTGACCCAAAACGCACGATAATGACTCCCCTTCCGTTTCCGCCAGCAAAGTGTGATCCTGCCCCCATGCCTCTATCCGGGCAGGTTCCGACAAACGGATGAAAACCGTATCCGAACGCACCCCGATGCCTTCGACACGCGGCAGCGACGCATTTCCTGCGGCCTTGAGTTCAGGGTCGCCGTCTCCGAAATCAGGCACGCGCATCGAATAGAAGCACCCGGACAGCAGCACCGGACGCAGGTCTTCGTATCGCGCCGAAGGCGAGTTCAGCCATGTGCAGCGGCGGGCAATCTTGCGATGGTTGCCGGAATCGTGGCAGTCATCGCCGATAAGGCAGTGGGTATAGTGGCCGGCGCTCAGCGCCTCATCCCAATACAAAAGGTCCGTGCCCTTTCCGGAATCAGCCTCTATCATACGGTATCCGGTCAGA
>JAEELG010000091.1 GCA_016288775.1 Bacteroidales bacterium
GCCAGCTGATACTTTTTTGTAGATCCGATGTTGATTTTGAGATTCTCACCGCCAACAGTGATTTCCTTGTCGAGTTTCTTGAAATCGTAATCGGCGTCGACACATGAGAAGCAGATCCCGAGAGCAAAAACACAAAGACAGGTTCGAACCAGTTTGAAATTCAATCGCATATACCTTTCTTTTTATTTCAATGTGCTAATTTACGAATAATGTAGCCTAAACGCAAATATGACCCTCTTGTTATACAATTTATATTATGTTAACTAAAGTATATCAAAAGCACTCTCCTGTCGCCTTCTGACAGATAAACAAAATATTTAGTATATTTGTATGCTATGGCAAGGAACAGAAAGATCGACATAGTCCTGCACGACGTAATGATTGAAAACGTTGCTGCTGAAGGCAAATCCATCGCTCACGTGCTTCTGCCCGAAGACGATCCGGCGACCGGCGGCAGAATCATCTTCGTGGAGTTTGCTGTTCCCGGAGACATCGTCGACATCCGTGTGACGAGAAAAAAGAAGAGTTTTCTGGAAGGCCGCATCATTGAAATCAAAAAGCCTTCGGAATACCGTCTGGAGCCATTTTGTAAGCATTTCGGAGTTTGTGGCGGATGCCGCTGGCAACCGCTCCCGTATGATATCCAGCTCAAAGCCAAGCAACGCCAGGTATATGACCAACTGACAAGGATAGGTCATCTGGAAGTACCTGAGTTCTCCCCTATCATTGGCTCAGAAAAAACGGTGTATTACCGTAACAAGCTGGAATTCAGCGCCTCCAACAAGCGTTGGATACTCCCTGACGAAGACCCCGAATCAATCCCCGAGGCGGAAAAACAGGGCCTGGGTTTCCACGTGGGCAAGTTCTTCGACAAAGTCCTTGACATCGAGCATTGCATGCTCCAGCCCGAGCCATCCGACTCGATCCGGCTATTTGTTAAGCAATACGCTGTGTCTCACGGCTTTACGTTCTACGACCTGCGCCAAAACCACGGATTGTTACGCAATATGTTCGTACGTACGACCGATGACGGCCAGGTTATGCTCATCATGTGCTTCGGCGAGGACTCCCCTGCCATTTCCCCCCTTCTGGATGCCCTGAAAGAGCGTTTTCCGGAAATCTCCTCCCTGTATTACGTCGTTAACACAAAGCTGAACGACAGCATTTCCGACCAGAACTGCATCCTGTATTCCGGAGCCGACGCCATTTATGAACGGATGGAAAACCTTCGTTTCAGAATCGGCCCCAAATCCTTTTATCAGACAAATACCGGCCAAGCCCTTCAACTGTATCGCAAGGCACGTGAATTCGCAGGCCTGACCGGGAAGGAAACGGTATACGACCTTTATACGGGCACCGGAACCATTGCACAGTTCGTCAGCGCCCAGGCCGCAAGAGTCATTGGCATAGAATACGTTCCCGAAGCGATCGAAGACGCCAGAGTGAATGCCGCCGCCAACGGAATCGGCAACTGCGAGTTCTTCGCCGGTGACATGAAGGACATTCTTACCGACGCCTTCATAGCCGAGCACGGCCGTCCGGATGTCATGATTGTGGATCCTCCCCGTGCGGGAATGCACCCGGACGTGGTTTCCACCATACTCCGCGCCGCGCCTGCCAGAATAGTATATGTAAGTTGCAACCCTGCCTCCCAGGCCAGGGATATTGCAATGATGTCGGAACAATACCGTATCACCGCCGTGCAACCGGTAGACATGTTCCCCCACACCCAACATGTAGAAAACATTTGCAAACTGGAATTATGGTAAACTCGCTTTTATGGCTGGCAGCCGGACTACTGCTTATTATTCTGGGCGCCGACGCCCTGGTGGACGGAGCGTCCGCGATAGCCAGAAAACTCAAGATAAGCGAATTCGTAATCGGACTCACAATCGTAGGTTTCGGAACCTCATGCCCGGAACTCGTGGTCAGCGTGACCGGAGCGATCAGAGGCATCTCAGACATCACCATCGGCAATGTTATAGGTTCCAACGTTTTCAATACCCTGCTCATTCTGGGGCTTACTGCAGTTATCCTGCCCATTGCGGTTACCCGCAACAACAAAAGGCGTGACATACCGACCACCATGCTTGTTACCCTGCTGCTGGTAATATGCGGAATGACCAATGGCATATCAAGAGTGGAAGGCATTGTGTTTCTGGCACTTTTTATTGTCTATTTATACACTTGCTTCAAGTTCGATGACGGCAGTTCCACAGACGAAAACGAGGCTAAGCCCATGGGGCTGTTCAAGGCTATCCTGTTCACTCTGGGTGGGCTTGCCGGGCTGATTTTCGGAGGCCAGTGGTTCGTGGACTCCGCGGTTGACGTAGCCCACAGGCTGGGAGTAAGCGACAAGTTCATAGCCATCACCCTGCTGGCGGGAGGCACTTCCCTGCCGGAGCTTGCGGCATGCGTAATCGCCGCCGCCAAGAAAAAGGGCCAGCTTGCCCTCGGCAACATCCTTGGCTCCAACATTTTCAATATACTCCTCATCCTTGGCTGTTCAGCCAGCATCATGCCGATTTCATTCTCCGGCATTGACCTGGTAGATATCATTATTCTCGTGGTCAGCATAGTTCTGGTATGGCTGAGCTCCTATACTTTCAAGAAGAACGAAATCGACCGCTGGGACGGCGCCGTATTCCTCGCCGCGTTCATTGCCTATTACATTTGGTTATTCATAAAGCTCTGATATGAACCTCATCAAATTCAAACCCACCGAGTACAAACTGGAGAATGTCAAGACCGGCCGCATTTTCGACGATGCCGGCTGGACCCTCAGCGACCCGGAAGGCGGCGATCCCGCCCTTGTCCGCGCCGTATACGCTTCAACCCGTTTCAACCCCAGAAGCGACCTGAAGGGCATCTACAGATATGCCGACTGGATGCCTGTGCGCCGCACCCTCAGGCACTCCTGCGCACCTGTAACATATAAGTCAAAAGGACTCGCCAAACACCTGGGACTCAATAATTTATATATAACGTTCTCGGGCTGGAACCCCAAACTCGGAGCGAAGATGTCCACATGCTCCTTCAAGGAGACCGAGGCATTCAGCGTGTGCGCCAGGATAGACAAGAAAGAGAAGCGCACGCTGATTGTCCAGTCCGCCGGCAATACGGCGCGCGCATTCGCCCAGGTCTGCTCCGACAACGGCATTCCGGTGGTCATCTGCATACCCGAAGACAATACTCACGACCTCTGGTTCCAGAAGAAGCTCGACAAGTGCGTGAAGGTGATTGCAGTCCCCCACGGCTGCGATTATTACGACGCCATCACCCTGGGGGAGAAGCTCGCACAGGACCCCGGCTATTTCCTTGAGGGCGGTGCGAAGAACGTTGCCCGCCGCGACGGAATGGGCACCACGATCCTCAGCTTTGCCGAAAAGACCGGACGCATTCCCGACGCATATTTCCAGGCGGTCGGATCCGGAACCGGCGCAATAGCAGCCTGGGAGAACGCCTGCAGGCTTGCGGCCGACGGACGCTTCGGCTCGAACGATATGCGCGTGTATGTGTCCCAGAACGCCCCCTTCACTCTCCTTTATGACTCATGGAAAGCATGTTCGAGACAGCTGGCAGACATCACTCCGGAGTTGGGACGCCGCCAGGCAGAGGTAATCCTTGCTAAGGTGCTCTCAAACCGCAAACCCCCGTACAGCATCGCGGGCGGCCTGTATGACGTACTTCTGCAGAGCCACGGCGATGTATTCCTGGCCTCCAATGACGATATCATGTACTGGCTGCTCCAGTTCCGCAACCTCGAGGGCTACGACCTCCTTCCCGCTGCATGCGTGGCGGTTTCTTCGCTGGCACAGGCAGTTGAAAAAGGAGTAGTCGGTAAAGACGAATACATCATGCTCAACTGCACCGGAGGCGGCACACTTACGGCCCGTGCCAAGGGCTACGTATTCAAGACGCCAGACCTGGTGCTCAGCCCGGATCTTCCGGCGGAAGAAATAATCGCCAAGGTATCTGCGCTTTAGAAATTCAGCGCCACCGAAACGTTGACCGCACAGTATTCCGACACGTTTGAGGTTATGTCGCTACGTGGCACGTACCTCTTCGTGTCGGGATCCGTTATATTGTCGTGATCAAGCGTGAGATTGAGCGAGAGCAGGAAATCCACGCTCATCGACTTGTAAATTGCCAGTCGGTATCCGCCGCCAAGGATTCCCCTTGCGCCCGTATCGGTAAGTGTTGAAGTGGGGAACGCGGCGGCGGCTCCGGCGTGGATCAGCGGGCCGCTGGCATCTAATCCCAGCGGGCAATAACGAAGCCGCAGTTCAGCGGGGATCACCCAGCGTTTCGAGTAAACTCCAAGCAGACCGGAGTATGCGGAAACATTCAGGTGACGGGTGATGTCGACGCCCACATTGGCCATTACGGCGCCGTTACTGAAATAACGCCAGGTATCCGTCTTTTCGTTGATTCTATATCCCTCGTCGCAGATGAAATTGTAGTGGGCGTGCTTGAAGAAAGTGGCGGTATACCCCCACTCCAGTCCATAGCTTATATGAGGCATGCGGGCCTGCATCGCCAGAGAGAACAGCATAAGCGCAGCAAGTATGAAAACCGTCCTTTTCATCTGAGCTTGAATACTATGGAAAGCTGGGGATAAAAAGCCTGCATAAGGCCGTTATTGTATATGCTGAGACTGGTGGCCGCATAACCCTTTTCCCGCTCATTGCGACGGGCGTGAACGCCTGCTTCGGCCGTAAACGACAGGTCCAGCGACACGAAGCCGCCGAAATCGAAACGCCAGCCGATATCGCCGCTGGCGGCAAATGCCAGACCAGGATTGTCACTGATGAGCGTGGTAAGGTCTATCCCCCGCCCCTTGTCGTGGTCGCGCACATAGCCCGCGCTGATGCCCGGTCCAGCAAACATCCTGATGCGGTAACCGTCCATCTCCCACGACCTGAGAGAGTACTGACGTGAAAAGTTCGCCTTGAAACCGGGATACAGGCAGCGGCTGGAAGGGATGCCGTAGATATCCACATACGCTGTGACGGTATGGAAGATTCCGTCTTTCTCCGGCAGATAGAGGCTTGCGCCTATCCCTTTGGGAGAATTGAACAGTCCGGCGTCCTGCGCACCCGAATACGGGCAGAAAACGCAGGCAAGCAGAAGGGCTGCCAACACGGTATATGGTTTAAGTTGCACAATACGAAGGTAGACAAAACTTTGATTATATCCAATAAAAAAGCTATCTTAGCATTCTAAAACCAAATCGAAACCTATGTCTGTAGAAATCAGAAAAGTCCAGACCAGACGCCAGTTAAGGGCGTTTGTCAATTTCCCCGAAAAACTATACAAGAACAATCCATACTATGTTCCACCGCTGGTGTTTGACCAGATGGACACCCTCGACCAGAAGAAGGGCGCCGCACAGGAATTCTGCAAGTCCGCCCTCTACATGGCATACAAGGACGGCAAGCCCGCAGGGCGCATCGCAGCAATCGTAAACTTCAAGGCCAACGAGCAGTGGAACCACAAGGAAGTGCGTTTCGGATGGTACGACTTCATCGACGATCCCGAAGTCTCCGAAGCGCTTATGAACAAGGTCTACGAATTCGGACGCGAGTACGGAATGGAGTCCGTCGTCGGACCTCTCGGATTCACCGACTTCGATCCTGAAGGCATGCTGATTGCCGGCTACGACCGCCTGAACACCATGGCGCTCATTTACAATTATCCTTATTACAACGAGCACATGGAGCGCATGGGCTTCGGCAAGGACACCGACTGGGTGGAATACAAGCTCTTCATGGAAGACCAGCTCCCGGAGCGCCTGGGCAGGATCGCCAACATCGTGCAGCAGCGCACCAACGTACACGTCAAGCAGTTGACCCGCAAGATCATACGTAAGGAAGATTACGGCACCAAGGTATTCAAGCTCATCAACGAGTGCTACAAGGACCTGTATAATTTCACCGTGCTTCCAGACCACATGGCCAAGAAGTATCTCGACTTCTATCTGAGCATACTCGACCTCAGGTATCTCGTCATGCTGGAAAACGACAAGGACGAGCTTGTGGCCTTCGGCATCACCATGCCCTCGCTTGCCGGCGCCCTGCAGAAATCCCGCGGCAAACTGTTCCCCTTCGGTTGGTGGCACATTGCCAAATCCATGTTCTGGAAGCACGAGGAAGGAATTGAAATGCTGCTGATAGGCGTACGTCCTGACTATCAGAATACGGGCATCAACAGCCTGCTCTTCAACTATCTCTTCCCCTTCTTCAAGAAACAGGGAGTCAAGTGGGCCGAGACCAACGCCGTGCTTGAGACCAACATCAAGAACCAGGGCCAGATGGAACAGTTCGCACACGAGTGCGTGAAGCGCCGCCGTTCCTACATCAAGAAACTCGATTATTGATATGTTTCCCGACCAGTCCATACCGCTGCCCGAGAGGATGCGCCCCCGCGACCTCTCCGAGTATGTCGGCCAGAGGCACCTCGTAGGCCCCGGCTGCATACTCCGCGGCATGATTGACTCCGGGAACTTGGGATCCTTCATTCTCTGGGGCCCTCCCGGCGTAGGCAAGACCACGCTTGCAAGCATCATCGCACATACCCTTGACAGAGAGTTTTACACGCTGTCCGCGGTCAGTTCCGGCGTCAAAGAAGTCCGAGATATCATCGACAGGGCCAAGAACAAATCCCTGTTCTCGGCATCGGCGGCGCCCATCCTGTTCATCGACGAAATACACCGTTTCAACAAGGCGCAACAGGATGCCCTGCTGGGCGCAGTGGAGTCCGGAACCGTGGTCCTGATCGGCGCCACCACCGAAAACCCCTCGTTCGAAGTCATCACTCCCCTGCTTTCCAGGTGCCAGGTCTTCGTGCTGAAGTCGCTGGACGCTTCCGACCTCAAGCAACTGCTCGACAGGGCCCTTGCCCAGGACTCCGAACTGTCGAGGATGAAGATAGAGGTGAAAGAGGACGAGGCGCTCTTCCGACAGAGCGGTGGCGACGGGCGCAAGCTGCTGAATATCCTCGAGATAGTAGTCGGCGCAACACCGCCTCAAAAGGACGGCACGATAGTGATAGACAACAAGGCGGTTACCACCTGCCTCCAGGAGAACGTGGCCATTTACGACAAGGGCGGCGAGATGCATTACGACATCATATCCGCCTTCATCAAGTCCGTACGCGGTTCCGACCCCAACGCTGCCGTGTACTGGATGGCAAGGATGCTGGCCGGCGGCGAAGATCCCCTTTTCATTGCCAGGCGCCTTTGTATTCTGGCCGCCGAAGACATAGGGCTCGCCAATCCGAACGCCCTTCTGATGGCGGACGCCACTTTCCGCATTGTCCATTCCATAGGCATGCCCGAGGCCCGCATTCCGCTCAGCGAATGCGCGGTATACCTTGCTTCGTCGCCGAAGAGCAACTCGGCGTATCTGGCCATTGACGGCGCCCTTGCTGCGGTGGATGAAGACAAGACAGCCCCGGTGCCGCTCTATCTGCGGAACGCACCTACCTCGCTGATGAAAGAACTCGGGTACCACGACGGATACAAATACGCCCACGACTTCCCCGGTCATTTCACCGACCAGGAGTTCATGCCCGAATCATTCAGGGGCCGCGTCTTCTATGAACCGCAGCAGAATGCCCAGGAAGACCGCCTTAAAGCATATCTGGCCGCATGCTGGCCCAAATACTACACCAAGAAATGATTTACGATTACCAGAGTACCGAGATAGAAGGTTTGTACATCATTGAACCCAGGGTGTTCGGAGACGAAAGAGGATATTTCATGGAATCCTATTCTCACCGCGACCTCGAATCCCTCATCGGCCCCGTCAATTTCGTTCAGGACAACGAGAGCCTGTCGAGCTACGGAGTTGTGAGAGGCCTTCATTTCCAGAAAGCGCCATACACCCAGGCAAAGCTGGTACGCTGCGTAAGCGGACGCGTCCTGGACGTGGCGGTCGATATACGTAAGTGCTCCCCTACCTTTCTCAAGCACGTGGCGGTGGAACTGAGCGGCGACAATCACCGCATGTTCTTCATACCCAAGGGCTTTGCCCACGGATTCTCGGTATTGAGCGAAACCGCGGTGTTCCAGTACAAATGCGACGAGTATTACCATCCCGAAGTAGACTCGGGATTCCAGCTTCTCGACTCACGTCTGGGTATTGACTGGAAAGTACCGGCCGACAGGATGATAATGTCGGAGAAGGACAGGCTGCGCGCCCTCTGGACCGAAGACGACTGCCTTTAGCGACTCCCGAAAATGGAAGTTCCTATACGGACCATCGTGGCTCCGTATTCCAGAGCGATCCTCCAGTCGCCTGACATTCCTATCGACAGCTCACGGAAATCAGCATACTCGGGGAAAAGATCCTGGAGATAGTCCATGAATGCCTTTATTCGCCCGAAATCGGCCCGTATGGAGGCTTCGTCATCGGTATTGGTAGCCATGCCCATCAGGCCATGGAAACGCACGTTTCTAAAGGATTCCGCACGGAACAGGATATCCAGTATCTCTTCTTCGTAAAAACCCTGCTTAGTCTCTTCCGCGGCGACGTGGAGTTCCAGTAAAACCGGAATGACTTTGCCGTTGCGGCCACCCCATTCGTTTATCGCTTCCAGAAGGTGGATAGAGTCCACGGACTGCACGAGGTCGGCATATGGCAGTACCATCTTCAACTTGTTGGTCTGGAGATGGCCGATGAAATGCCACTCTATCCCCCGCTCGCGGAGGGCAAGCACTTTCTTCTCGAATTCCTGCGGACGGTTCTCGCCGAATACTGTCTGGCCGGCAGCGAGGGCCTCTTCGATAGCCTCCACGGGATGGAATTTGGAAACTGCCACCAGTTTCACTTCTGATGGCAGTTCCTTCCTTATAAGCTTGATATTCTCAGCTATGTCCATTATTCAGTAACAAAGCGTTTTCCGTCCCAGTAGCGGCGCAGGTACACAGGCGGCGCAAGCGGCTGGGCATACTGTTCGACGCAGTTCGGCTTTTCCGTCCTTGCCGGAGCCGACGCAGACAGTGCACCGGGAAGAGTAGGCAGCATGTTGACCTTGTCCCATTCGAGGAACGCGGCAAGTTCTGCCGCACTGCCCCATGCTCCGGCCTGGGTTCCCATAAGGCACTGGGCGCGATAGTATATCTGACGCCGGCTGATGGCGTTGAAGATACCGGTATTGCCGTTCATTATACTCCGGTTACCCTGATAGGTGGGACGGCACATGCCGTAATTGTATGTATAGCCACCCTCGAAAACGCCCAGGGATTCAACAGAGTCGGATTCATAGTTGTTCTCCGTGCCGAAGAGGTCGTGCCACAGCACGTTGGAGGTTGTGGTCAGATCGCCTCCAACCTGTGACTGTATCGACGGGCTGACAAACTTGTCGGCGTTCCTGAAGAACCCTAAATCGTGCATAGTAGCGATTTCATTCCAAGGTCCCGTATTGGTGAAGGCTTTTCCCGTGTACTCGTCTGCCAACTTGCCGAAGCCGTGTCCGGATGCTTCGTGCCTGACCAATTGGCGACCTTCCTGAACAGTTTTGCCACGGCCAAAATAGGCTATCGCAGTTCCGCAGCCGAAATCATAGTTGCTCGAATCGCCATTCCAGGAATTCCAACAGGTGCCTGAGCGGCAGGCCTGGTTGCCTACCACAATCACGGTTACATTACTGACCCGCATATCTGAAGCGCCAACCAGAGCCTTCATGGCATATTCCATGACTGTACTGTCGTCTCCGCTAACGCTGGTGCTGTTGGGAGTGTAGCGCATGGAGAACTTCGTCTCTGTTCCCGTGTTGCGGGCTCCATTGGCCCCCGTGGTCTCGGCATTCGTCCTTTCCGGCGAAACGGCCTTGACAACGTATACGTTAAAATACGGTCTCAGGTACACGTAAGGCTGCGCGGTAAAGAAATTGTCCGCCATATCCTGCATCAGCGTCATATACTCGCTGCTGTCGCCGCCATTGAAATCCTCGGCGATAAATCCGTCGCCCATGAGCACCAGGTCAAGACCGTATCCGGCTTCCTGAAGAGCAACGACTTCCCCGTCGAAAGGATATACGGTGTAATCGGCCTGTCCGACCTTCCAGCCTGAGCTCAAAGTTATGCTGTGGCAATGACCGCCTTCAAGCACCATGTCGGAATCGAGAGTATAGTCGCTGTATACATAACCGTCTTCGCAGAATACCTTCACCCTGACCATGTCACCTGACGCCAGTTCCACGTCAACGTTCGACATCGCAATCCATGCCACCAGCGAAGTTTCAGTGCCATAGCCTTCCAAATCAACCGAAATGGTGCTGCTATTCTTGGGATTGTCGGGATGGTCGTTATTATAAAAATAAAACTGACCTTCAGGATAGCAGTTAAGGGTAAAGCTCGAACGGCTTACAAGGGTAATGGCTACACGGTAGGGGTTCTTGAATGTCGTCCCGCTTACGTCCACCCTGAAACAGGACGACTTGATTGCGTCGCTGAAATCAACCGTAGAGTAGTCGCTGACCACCTTGTACATAGCGAAGAAATCCTTGAGGTGGTCCATGGGCGCCGTCTTTGACTGCACCTGCCCCTCCATGTAGAAACGAGAGAAATCCGAATTGCACTTCACCCTGTCTCCCGGATAAAAGACTCTGTACTCGCTGGCTGTCGAACCGACACTCTGAGTCATTTCAAAATCCGCGGAATTGCCGCCTCCTCCGGGAAGAGTGTAGATACCGGCAACATTCCATCCGTATCCGCCGGGAGTTACGGCTATCTGATCGCCGGGAACCCATGCCGCCTTGAGCTGCCAGTCCGTGAATTCGAACGAGACTTTGGTGGCGGGTTCATCGGAAAGAATTGCGGTAATAAATGGTGCAGACTCGATTACCGGAGCGGCTTCCTTTGGCTCGGGCAGCCTTTCCACAGTACATGAGGCCAGAATGGCAACAGCCGCAAAGACAGCGAAAAGGTACTTGCTAGAATTCATAGTACAAATCCTCCTCTGCCCCCATGGGGCCCACTATCGGTTCTCCGTTGGAGAAACTGTCAGCCAGCATCCAGGCCTCCACGAAGGAGACCTGCTCGATTGCCGGTGCCGAATAATTGTTGCACTTCATATATTACTTGCGTTTTTTCTGCTGTTCGCGCATCTGCTGCTCCTGCATCTTCTGGGCGGCCTCAAGCCTCTGCTGCCATTTGCTCTTGGGCATGGGCTTGCCTTCGGAAGCCTTCAGGCGGGCAAGGACCTGCTCGGGATGCACGAAGAATTTCCTGATCACCCAGGTCTGGATGATGGCTATCAGCTGTGACAACAGATAATAGTAGCTCAGAGCTGCCGACAGGTTGTTACAGATGAAGAACATCATGATGGGCATCATCCAGAGCGTCATGAATTTCATGGACGATGCCGTGGGATCGTTGGACGCCGCCTGGTTGGCCGTAGTCATCTTGGAGTACACCCACATAACCACTGCCATGAGGAGGGCGAACAGGGAGAGATGGTCGCCAAGGAGAGGTATACGCGTGCCGTAATCCAGGATGGAATCGTATGCACTAAGGTCGTCGCACCAGAGGAACGGCTGCTGGCGCAGTTCGATGGATGCCGGGAAGAAACGGAACATCGCCCACAGGATGGGGAAAGTCAATAGCGTAGGCAGGCATCCGCCCATAGTATTGACCCCGGCCCGTTTGTAAAGGTCCATCGTGGCCTGCTGCTTTTTCATTGCGTCCTCCTGCTTGGGATACTTGGCGTTTATCTTCTCGATTTCGGGCTTGAGGGCCTGCATCTTGGCGGAAGAGGAGAACGACTTGTACGTTAGCGGGAACACCACAGTCTTGATGACCAGCGTCATCAGCAGGATTATGAGTCCGAAGTTGCTGAAGAAGCGGCTGAACCAGTTGAACATGGGGATGATGGCATAACGCGTAAACCACCCGACCAGCCAGCCTCCCAGAGGGATTATCTTCTCGTACTTGCGGCCGAACGACTTCAGGGTGTTGAAGTGGTTGGGACCGAAGTAGAATTCGTAGGGTACGCTGACGTTGTCGGAGGGTCGGAAATCAGCCCTCATGCGGGCGCTGCAGGCCATGAGGTCGTGCGACGGGTCGCTCTCGGGAATGAAGTTCACGGAAAGCTCGCCGTTGGCGAATTCGCCGGGAGAGCACATGATCGCGGAGAAGAACTGCTGCTGGAACGCAAACCAGCTGAGGCGCGAACCGATAGCCTTGGAGGCGCTGCGTCCGCGGCCGATCTCGGCGGGTTTCTTCTCCCCGTCGAAATAATAGTCGACCTTGGAATACTGCGACTCGTTCTTGTAGCCTTTTTCCAGACGGGGAACGGTCACGTTGAAGTCGATGTCGTAGGAACTGACGTTGCGGGGAATGAGATTCTGCATACCCACGAACGAAAGCAAGTTGTCGACCTTGTAGCTGTCAGCGGCAAGGGTGTATTTCTGCTCGATGTAGCCGCCGCCTTCGAACGGGAGTCGGAACACCAGCACGGAATCGGAATGCTCCGCAACCTCGAAATTGAATTCAGAGGTTCGGATATACTGGCCGGTATAAATGCTGATGGCATATTCCGCACCGCCCTCCTTAAAGAGGAACAGCTCTCCCCCGCCATAGCTGGAGTATTTCTTCAGCTGAGCGCTGTAAGGCTGTGCACCTTTGGTAGTAAAGTCAAGCTTGACCAGATCGTTCTCAAGGGTGACGACCTGAGCTTCGGCGTTGTGGGCGGCCTCGAGCATGGCGTCACGGTAGATGGACGCAGGCTCCGCCGGAGCGGCCTGGCCTTCGACGGGCGCCGCCATATCAGCATCGCCAGCCTGCAATGTATCAACGGGATTCTGCGCCAGGGCTATCGAATCCAGCTGGCGCTGCTGCTCGGCTATCTTGCGCGCCCTGCTCGACTCGAAAAATGTAAAGCCGAACAGGATCAGTGCTATGAGTATGAAACCGATTATCGAGTTCTTGTCCATCAGGCTTCCTCCTCCTCGGTCTCACGGATCTTCTGCTCCAGTTCCTTCAGTTCGGCCTTGGCCTGCTCGATACGCTCCTGCATCTGTTTGATGAGAGGCTCGGAGTTCTTGGAAGCGGAGAAGAAGCCAATGTTGTTCTCGTAGGTGGTGACGTCCTGCTGGAGGGCGTGATACTTGTCGAGCAGAAGCTCCTTGGCGCTGCGGGGGGCCTTTCCGGCCTTTGCGGCGGGACGCTGGTTCATCATCGGGAACTTCTCGCGGATCGCACTGCGGAAAGCTGCGTTGACGGCGTCCTTCTCCTTGAAGGGCACGTGCCCGATTGCCTGCCAGCGCTCGTTGAAAGTGCGGAGGGCCTCGGCATTGGCGGCCTCGTCGTCAGAAGGGGTGTATGCCTGAATCTCCTCGATGATCTTCTTCTTGGCCTTGAGATTGCCGTGGAAGTCGTTCTCAGGCTTGGCGTTCTTGTCGCGCTCCGCGAAGAACTCGTCGCAGGCGGTGCGGAAACGCTTCCATATCTGCTCGCTCTTCTTGCGGGGAACGGCGCCGATTTCCTTCCACTGCTTCTGCAGCTCGATGAACTGGTCGGTGGCTTTCTTCCACTCGGTGCTGGTCTTGAGCGCCTCCGCCTTCTCGATGATGGACATCTTCTTCTCGAGGTTGGCGTTCATGGAATCCTTGAAGCCGGCATAGTAGTCGCGCTTGCGTCCGTAGAACTTGTCGCAGGCGGCGCGGAAACGGTCGTAAATCTTCTGGTTCTCCTTGCGGGTTGCGAATCCTATCGTCCTCCACTTGGCCTGGATCTCCTCGATCTTGCGGGAAAGCTCGTTCCATTCGCTGGAGGAGTTCACTTCCTTGTCGGCTATGGCCTCCACCTGCTCGCAAAGCTCCTGCTTGGCGGCAAGGTTGGCGACCTGCTCCTCTTTCTGCTCCTCGAAATGAGCCTGGTAGCGCTTGTTGATCACGGCGGTCGCCGCCTTGAAGCGGTTCCAGATGTCGTCGCGCTTCTCCTTGGCCACGGGGCCGAACTCCTTCCACTGCTCGTGGAGCTTCTGGAGTTCGTGGAAAGCGTTGACCACGTTTTCGTTCTCGGCCAGCTTTTCAGCGGCCTCGCAGAACTTCTCCTTGGCTTCCAGGTTCTTCTGGAAGTCGAGGTCGCGGAGGTCACGGCTGATCTTGACCATGTCGTAGAACTTCTCCACGTAGAACTGGTATGTATCGTTTATATCGCGGTACGCGTTGACGGGCACGGGGCCTGCTTCGCGCCAGCGGTTCTGGATGTCGCGGAACGCGGGGAACGACGCACTGGCGTCCTCGTTGTTCTCGACTATCGCCTTCAATTCCTCGATGATGGCTTTCTTGGTGGCGAGGTTCTCTTCCCTCTTGGCGTCCTGTTCGCGGTTGTATTCGGCCCTCTCCTTCTTGTAATCGGCGTATACGGCCTTGAAGTTCTCCTCCACCGCCACGAAAGGATTGTTCAGGGAACCCTGGTCCTCGGAGTTCTCACCCTTGAGCTTGCCAAGAAGCTTGTAGAACGCCGACTTGATGTTCTCGGCCTCCTTTGAGCGCATCATGCTGTCTGCACTCTCCTTGAGGGAACGGAACATCTCCGACAGTTCCGCAAGGGTCTTGTCGGCAAGGCTCTCGGCCTCGTCCTTTTTCTCTTCCTTCACTTCTTCGGCCTTTTCCTCGATCTTCTCCTCAGCCTTCTCCTCTACGGCTTCAGCCACCTTTTCTTCCGTTTTTTCAATCTTTTCTTCTACGTCTGAAACTACCTCGACGGTCTTTTCAGGAATAATCGTTTCACTCATAATTAGAGATATTTAGGGGTTTAAGAATACAAATATAATCAATTATTTTGCAATTAACTCGATTTCGAAGAGTTTGGGCCAATTCTTTCCGGTCACGAAAACCCTTTTGCCGAGAACCGCAATTCCGTTCAGCACGTCGGTATTCGGCTTCCTCGACTTCGCAGGCAGCAGGCCGCTGCAGTCGATCACCCCTTCTACCTTGCCGCTGGACGGGTTTATGATCACTATCATGTCTGTCGTATATACGTTTGCCCAGATACGTCCGTCAATCCACTCCAGTTCATTCAGGAAGCGCACGGGGCGGTCTTCCATGGTGACCTTGAGCTTGCGCTGGACCTTGAAAGACGTGTCCATGAAATACAGGAAACTGCTACCGTCGGAAGCGATCAGCGACTTGCCATCAGTAGTAAGTCCCCAGCCTTCACGGGGATAGGCGCAGGTGCGCTGGTACTCCAGTGTGGCTGCGTCGTATATGAATGCCACGCGGTTGGTCCATGTGAGCATGAACATCCTTCCGTCCAGGATCACTGAGCCCTCGCCGAAATACTTGCTGTCGAAATCGAGCCTGCGCTGTATCTTTCCGCTCTCCAGATCCACGATACGGAAGCTGGACCGCCCCCACTCTCCCGTGCTTTCATACAAACGCCCGTCGTGGAAGAACAGGCCCTGGGTATATGCGCCGGTGTCGTGCGGGTACTCCTTCACAACCTTCACGGAGTAATGCTTCGGGCCGGCGGCGGAACAGGCGCTCAGCGACACAAGCACTACTGCGAGCATTACGATAATCCTCTTGAACATGTCTGCAAAATTAACAAAAAATGCTAATTTTGTACCTATAAATATCAATTATGAGAATAGACATACTCAGCGTTGTTCCCGAACTGCTCGACAGCCCCCTCGGCCACTCGATAGTGGGACGCGCCATCAAGAAAGGACTTGTGGAGATACACGTTCACAACCTCCGGAAATACGGCATAGGCCCCCGGCGCAATGTCGACGACTACAGCTACGGCGGCGACGCCGGCATGGTGATGATGGTCGAGCCCGTTTTCCGCATGATCGAAGAGCTCAAGGCCGAACGCGTTTACGACGAGGTCATCTATATGTCCCCTGACGGCGAAAGGCTTGACCAGGCAATAGCCAACGAGCTGTCCCTCAAGGGCAATATCATCATACTCTGCGGCCATTACAAGGGGATCGACCACAGGATACGGGAGCACCTGGTTACGCGTGAAATATCCGTCGGCGACTATGTGGTCAGCGGAGGCGAGATTCCGGCCGCCCTGCTGGCTGACGCCATCATCCGGCTTATCCCCGGGGCGCTTACCGACGAGACCTCCGCACTGTCCGATTCCTTCCAGGACAGGCTGCTCTCCCCTCCCGTTTACACCCGCCCGGCGGAGTTCAACGGATGGAGAGTCCCGGACGTACTTCTGAGCGGCAATCCCAAGCTCATCCGTGAATGGCAGGACGGGCAGGCCCTCGAAAGGACTAAGTTATTGAGACCCGAACTGTTAGATGGTAATTTATAAAATATTTTAAAAACAAAAATGCATTTTTTCAAAAAATTTCATCAAAATGTTTGCCGATATGAAAAAATGAGCTATCTTTGCAGGTGGAAATCAACAACTATTCTAACCAACAATAATTAACCTTCTAAAGGTATACACTACTAACTAACCGTTAAAGCCCGCTGTGAAGCGGGCTTTAGTCGTTTTGTTTGGCTAGTTACAAGGTTTTTGATATCTTTGCATGACTATGTCCGAAGAACTGCATTTGGTTGCCGACCTCGCCGTCATTCTTATCGCTGCCGGCGTGTTCACTGTTATCTCGCGGGCGCTCAAGCAGCCTCTCATCCTTGGCTACCTGATCGCCGGTTTCATAGTCAGTCCACATCTGGGGCTACTCCCCGCCATCACCAGCACCGAATCCGTTAACCAGTGGTCGGAAATCGGCATAATCTTCCTGCTCTTTGCCCTCGGTCTTGAATTCAGTTTCAAGAAACTGCTGAAAGTAGGAAGCAGTGCCCTGATTACGGCCGGAACCATCTGCATAGGCATGTTCACCGTCGGTATGGTGGCCGGCAACGCCCTTGGCTGGACCATGATGGAAAGCCTTTTCCTGGGCGGCCTCCTGTCAATGAGCTCCACCACCGTCATCATCAAGGCGTATGACGAAATGGGCCTCAAGAAGAAACCATGGGCCCCGCTGATCTTCGGCACGCTGGTGGTTGAAGACCTCATAGCGGTATTGATGATGGTTCTGCTGTCCACACTTGCCGTGTCCAAGCAGTTCTCCGGCGGAGAGATGATTCTCAGCCTCGCCAGGCTGGCGTTCTTCCTCATCCTGTGGTTCCTTGTCGGCCTTTACCTGATTCCCATATTGCTGAAGAAGGCACGCCTGTTCCTTAACGACGAAATCCTCCTCATCATATCCATCGGTCTCTGCTTCGGCATGGTGGCTCTAGCGCAGTACGCCGGATTCTCTTCCGCCCTTGGAGCGTTCGTCATGGGATCCATCCTGGCCGAGACAGTCGAAGGCGAGCGGATTGAAAAGCTGCTTTCCGGCATCAAGAACCTGTTCGGAGCCATCTTCTTCGTGTCCGTGGGCATGATGGTGGATCCCGCAGTCATCGGAGCCCACTGGGGAACCATCCTGATTATTGCGATCATCGCTGTCGGCGGCATCCTGCTGTTCTCCACCACCGGTTCCCTGCTTGCCGGCAAGGGCCTCGACACTTCGGTCCATGTGGGGTTCACGATGGCTCAGCTGGGCGAATTCTCATTTATCATCGCCAGCCTGGGCTGCAGCCTCGGAGTGATGCGCGATTTCATTTATCCGGTCATTATCACCGTATCTGTAATCACCACGTTCACAGCTCCATATATGATAAAGGCCGGCGACCCGGCAAGCCGATGGCTGGCACGCAAGCTGCCGGCGTCATTCCTTGCCAGGATCAATCCGCCCCAGGGCGAGGACACCGAAAAGTCCAAGGCCGAAAACAACGAATGGACCAGTCTTATCAAGAGCTACATCATCCGCGTGGTGCTGTACGGCGTTATCCTGATTGCCATCTCTATAGTGGCCAAACCTCTGCTCACCGGACTTGCCGAAAAGCTTCTCCCCTTCCTGGGAGAAAAGGCGCGGCTGGCAATCTGCCTTGCGGTGCACCTGCTGGTGATGTCGCCCTTCCTGTACGGACTTGCTGTCGCCAACGGCTCCATTAATACTCACGCCAGCAAGCTGCTGAAAGAAAGGGCGTCCAACCGCTGGCCCATTCTTTCGCTGATGGTCTTCCGCATCTTCATCGCCATCGGATTCATCCTTGCCGCCATAACCAGTTACTTCCATCTGGGAGCCTGGGGCGTGCTTGCGGTAATCGTTGCCGGTTTGGCCCTGCTGTATGCGGGCAAGATGTCGGTACACAAGATCTCATGGCTGGAGAAACGCTTCATGGAGAATTTCAAGGCGAAGGAGGAACAGGAAAGGAAAGACCGCCCCGTTACCTCTTCCGTCCGCGAGAAAATGTCGGGATACGACATCCAGACCGAAATTGCTGAGGTCTCTCCCGACTTCGCATACATTGGCAAGCCGCTGCGCGAAATGCCCTTCCGCAAGCATTCCGGAATCAACGTCATCAAGATTCAGCGCGGCAGTTCCAACATCCTGATCCCCTCCGGAAACGAACCTATATTCCCGGGCGACAAACTCGTTGCAGTGGGTACCGCCGCACAGCTGGAGGCGTTCAACAAGATAATGGAGGAGAATACCGTCATGCACAACTCCTCCGAAGACTCAGGATTTACGGTGCTGAGCGGCGTGCTTACCGAGGACTCGTTCCTAAGCGGGAAAACGCTCAGGGAATCCGACATGCGCAAGAGCGGATGCATGATTCTCAGCGTATTGCAAAACGACAAACTGATTACAAATCCGGGCGCTGATTTCCTCTTCGGCCCCGGCGATACGATATGGATTGCAGGTGAACCAAAATCCTGCGAATGGTTTTTATAGATATGGCTAAAGTAATTCTCACCGGCGACCGTCCTACCGGCAGGCTTCATCTCGGACATTATGTAGGTTCGCTCCGCAGAAGGGTCGAGCTCCAGGAATCCGGCGGCTTCGACAAGATCTTCATCATGATAGCCGACGCCCAGGCCCTGACCGACAACGCAGACAACCCGGAAAAAGTAAGGCAAAACATCATACAGGTGGCCCTCGACTATCTCTCGGCGGGTCTCAACCCCGACAAGGTGAACATTTTCATCCAGTCGATGGTCCCCCAGCTCACCGAACTCACGTTCTATTATATGAATCTTGTAACGGTGCAGCGTCTCCAGCGCAACCCCACCGTAAAGCAGGAAATCAAACTGCGTGGCTTCTCCGAGACCGATGACGGCTCCGAAAAAAAGGCCGGTACCCCCGTTGGATTCTTCTGCTACCCCATAAGCCAGGCGGCAGACATCACCGCCTTCAAGGCCACCACAGTGCCTGTCGGCGAAGACCAGGAACCCATGCTCGAGCAGTGCCGCGAGATCGTCCGCAAATTCAATGCTGTATATGGTCCCACTCTGGTGGAGCCCGAAATACTGTTGCCTGAGAATGCGGCCTGCCTTCGCCTCCCCGGCACCGACGGCAAGGCGAAGATGAGCAAGTCGCTCGGCAACTGCATCTATCTGTCCGATTCAGCTGAAGAAGTGACCCGCAAGGTCAAAGGCATGTTCACCGACCCCGGGCATCTTCAGGTCAGCGACCCCGGCAAGGTTGAAGGAAACACCGTTTTCACCTACCTCGACGCTTTCTGCAAACCTGAGCATTTCGAGCGGTTCGCCTCCTGCTTCGAAGGCCGGAAATCCTGTTTCGTATTCCACAATCTCGACGAAGTAAAGGCCCAGTACCGCGCCGGCGGCCTTGGCGACATGATGCTCAAGAATTTCCTGGCTGCCATCCTGAACGACCTGCTCGAGCCCATGAGGCAGCGCCGCGCCGAACTTGAGAAAGACCTCCCCGCTGTGTGGGAGATACTCCGCAAGGGCACCGAGGTCGCCGAAGAAGAAGCGGCGGCAACCCTTAAGGACGTGCGCAGGGCCATGCGCATCGACTATTTCGACGACAAAGAGCTTATCGGCAAATGAGCTACCTGATATTGCCCAAAGGCTATCGCTCTGCCCTGACACCGGAAGAGACCGAAAAAGGCATCAAACTGGTCAAGGACTTCTTCCAGCAGGGACTCTCGAAAGCCCTTCGCCTTCGTCGCGTCACCGCTCCCCTTTTCGTGTTGCAGGGACGTGGCATCAACGACGACCTCAGCGGTGTGGAACGCGCAGTCTCGTTCCCCATCAAGGATCTCAATGACGCCAGGGCCGAGGTTGTCCATTCCCTGGCCAAATGGAAAAGGCTCTCGCTTGCCGAATACAGGATTCGCCCCGGCCACGGACTCTATACCGATATGAACGCAATCCGTGCGGACGAAAACCTGGGCAACCTGCATTCGCTGTACGTTGACCAGTGGGACTGGGAGCGCACCATCACTTCGGCGCAGCGCAGCATACGTTTCCTCAAACGCATAGTCAGGGACATCTATTCCGTCATGCTCGACACCGAGCAGTTCGTATGCACCTGCTATCCCCAGTTGCGCGCCTTCCTGGCCCCTTCCGTGCATTTCATTCACGCCGAGGAGTTGCTCAGGATGTATCCCGACCTTGACGCCAAGGCCCGTGAGGACGCTATATGCCGCAAATACGGAAGCGTCTTCATCATAGGCATAGGCGGAGTTTTGTCGGACGGCAAGCCCCACGACCTGAGGGCTCCCGACTACGACGACTGGAGCACGCCGGGAGAAAACGGACTTGAAGGGCTCAACGGCGACCTGCTGGTATGGAATCCCATACTCGAACGCGCATTCGAGATTTCTTCCATGGGCATCAGGGTCGATCCCGAAGCCATGCGCAGGCAGCTGAAGATCGCCGGAAAAACGGAAAGGGAGAAACTCTATTTCCACACCCGCCTGCTGGCAGGCGAACTGCCGCTGAGCATAGGCGGAGGCATAGGCCAGTCCCGACTCTGCATGCTTTTCCTGCAGAAGGCGCATATAGGCGAGATACAGGCAAGCATATGGCCCGACGACCAGCGCGAAGCCTGCCGCCGGGCCGGTATAAACCTTATCTGATTACTCTTCCCAGCCGGGTTCAACAGGATACTGCGGACGCTTTGCGAGTGCATCGTAATCGTCCGCAGTCGTTATCTTGCTGCAACTGTACTTCCTGCCGGACTTGTCATACACCACTACCTTTACTTTTGCCGAAGGGTTCTTCAGGGTGTATTTGAACATGTGGTAGTTCTTCGAGCAATAATTTTTGCGCGTGCTGCCCTGACTGTGGCCACGACCGACGACGCCTACGTTGTATCCTATCGCCCACCAGTCCTTGCTGCCGTTGTACGGAGCTTCAAATTCTCCGCTCAGCGGCATCTTTTCCAGCTGTCCAGCCAGCTTGCCGTCTTCGTATACCTCAGAACGCCATCCTTCATCCCAGTTCCAAACGTTCACAAGCAGGCAGCCGCTGCCGTGTTCAAGTTTGAAGCGTTCGAAACTGCCGCCGAATTCGGAGTCGCCGCGATAGATGCGCATCTGGTAATCATCCTTGAAATTCTGGCCCTTGTAGATGTCGGAAACCACTTCGTTCCCTCGTATCTTCCACACCGCGTATCCGTTGGGAGCGCCGTCAGCGCAGTTCTTGCTCCACCACCAGCAGCCAGACATAGCCCCGGCGACGAATTCACTGACTCCGTTGGGATAATGGATATGCTTTATGGTATGGGTGTGCCCGCTTACAATTCGGGCATGGCTCCTCTTGTCGAGCAGATCGTATATGCGGGCCACGTTGGGGCTGTTCTGCACTATTCCTTCGAAAGGAATGTGGACGCAGAGTATCACAAGCTTGTCTTCCGGAACCGCGGCAAGATCCTGTTCGAACCAGGCAAGCTGTTCGTCGGAAAAGTCGCCGTGGTATTTGCCGGGATAGCCGAAGGTCTCGAAGCAGACGTTGTTCATCGAGACAATATGCACGTCTCCCCTGTTGAAAGAATAGTTCGCAGGCCCGAAATTGTCCTCGAAGATGCGGTCGCGACGCATGGAAATGGTCGGGCTGCCGTCTTCGACCGCCGCCAGCGGATATTCGAAGTCGTGATTGCCGACTGTCTGGAAAACAGGCATTCCAGCCTTGTCCGCCGACATCTCCTCACGTATCATGGGCAGGAGATAGTTGGTGTTGCGGTGCCCTTCGCTGTATGCAATGTCGCCAAGCGTCATGGCATAATCGGGGCCCTTGCATTTGCGAGCGTACGCTTTTACGTCAGCTATGCCCTCCTCGCGCAAGCGCCTGACGTGCCATACCCATTGGCACTGGGGATCAGCCAGAAGGAACAGGTTGAACTCCTTTTCCGGGCCGTTCTTCAAAGGTTTGAAGACAAAATCGTATGCCGGCCTGTCTTCGAGCTTTTTGAAGAAACACGGCAAACCCTGGCGGAGAGGAACCTCATAGGCCGCGGGAACACTGACGAAAACATAGTATGCCGCCGGGATGCGTGGGAAGCAATACTTTCCTTCGGCATCAGTCCTGACTACAGTGAATCCGTCAGACACCACGACGCCTTCGAGCGGCTTGCCGGAAATGTCCGTTACCGTGCCCTGCACGAGCTTGGGCAAAGGCTTGCCGGCAAAGGCCGCAATTCCTATAGCAACACTCGCGATTACAAGTACTAATCTTTTCATTTATTGCTTATTATGAAAATCTTCTTCTGAATATCCGGTAGCCTTTGCCCTCCAGATTGTGAGTACCGTGAGAAGACCGATAATGGCGCACACGAAAATGGTGACGTAAGCGGCATTCCACCCGTAATGCTGGGCCACGAAGCCGAAGCCGAAGCCGGACACTATCGTGCTCAGATAACCGAAGATACCGAGAATGCCGTTGGCGGTTGCGGAAGCGCGGTTGGTTGCATGCTGTGCGGCGCAGATTCCGAGAAGGGCCTGGGGACCGTAAATGCAGAATCCGAGCAGTGTGAACGGAATGAGCATAAGCCACCACGACGCGCTGGATGGAATCATCCAGAATGCCGCGATGCAGATTGCCACGCCTATCATGCACACGACACAGGTGTGATGGGCCTTGCTGTTGAAGATATGGTCGGTCGCCCATCCCCAGAACAGCATGCCAAGGTTGCCTCCGATAAGCTCGAACACCACGCAAAGGGTAGTTGCACTGGCCATCGTAAGTCCTTTGGATTCAGTCAGAAGCGTAGGGCCCCAGTCAAGGGCGGCAAAACGCACAACGTATACGAAGAAGTTCGTGATTGCGAGCGTCCAGATAATGCGGTTGCGATATACGTGCTTGTTCACGAACGCCTTGTGCTCGGCGGCTTCTTCGGGAGTGGTTACTATAGCCTTCTTCTTGCCGACAACCTCGGGGAATCCGACATCCGACGGGGAGTCCTTCATGGTGAAGAACAGCCACACAGAGCCCAATACCGCCACCCCCGCGGGAATCAGGAAGCACCATCGCCATGCCCCGAAGTGGGCGGCAAAGTTGGTGACCTTCTCCACGTTGGCAGGATCGGCCATGTCGAGATTGAGATTTGCCGAAATGGCGGCTACGGTCTCAGGATTGACGCTCATGTCGATTCCGAGGTGAGGCATCACCAGCCAGCCGCAGAGAGCCATTGCCAGGCCCGCTCCTATGGAATGGGACATGTTCCAGATGCTCATCTTGGTAGCCAGCTCCTTGGGATGGATCCACTGCGTCAGTGTTTTGGTGCACGGCGGCACACCCATGCCCTGAAGGAAGCCGTTGACCATCCAGAGTATGCCCATCACATAAACGAGCACCGCTGAAATGGCTGCGAAGTCCCCTGACTTTCCGGCCAGGGCCACAATCCAGCCGGCAACGACGTCGCTGGTGCCGAAGAGGATGTTGACTATCGCGCAGAGCATGAGTCCCAGAGACATGACCTTCCTTGCGCTGTTGCGGTCGGTAATGATGCCGACGACGTAACGCGAGAGGCCGTATATGACGCCGTGAAGCGTCAGGAATATACCCAGCTGCGTCTTTGTGATTCCAAATTCGGCGCCCAGGCCGGGCATCGAAAACGAAAAGTTCTTTCTGACGAGATAGAACATGGCATAACCGATCATCGTGACGACGATGGTTCTCCACTGCCAGTATTTGAGCGATTTTGAGGTCTGCATAACCGTTTATTTGACTTCCCATATGCCACCTTTGCCGAAGAGCCTTTCGGTCAGCTCCGGCATGAGGCCGAGGCGGTAAACAATATCTATATTGGTGAAACGGCTGCGCATGTACGGTATATAGGAGAAGGTCTTGCGCATCCTCGCCCTGTCGACGCAGATCATTTCCGGTTCGTAAGGAGCTCCTACCAGCTTCAGGTCTTCATATACCTCATCGAAGGGGATAATCTGGGCGCGTATCTTTTCCTTGAGCTCTGGCCAGGCGGCTTTCAGTGCCTCCAGCTGCTTCCGGAGCCCTTCCCTGTCCACATACTTGCCCCTGGTTTCCTCAAGCCCGCGGGCAAGGTGGCCGGGCTTGCCTGCGAAGACCTCGCGGATCTCCGCTTCGGTGTCTTCCCAGCTTTTCCATGCTGCGACGCATTTGTCCACATCGAGTTTGGTCAAATCCTTCTCGAGCAGGAATTCGAGGGAGGCGGTGCTGGCAAGGGTGCCGATTCCGACCTTGAAGCCATGGGAAACGTGCTTTCCGTTGGGATAGGCAAGATTTTCCATGTCCCAGCAGTGCGAGAACTGGTGTTCGGTACCGGAGGCGGGGCGGCTGCTGTGGATAGCCTGCATGGCGAAACCGCTCATCAAGAGGCCCTCGGAAAGCTTTTCTGTCATTTCCACGTCACCAGCATGAACGGCGGCAGGCGCGCTGAGAGACTCACGAAGACCATCCTGGACGAGGTCCCACCCGAAAGGATCGATGGCCTCTGCGCCTACAGCATCGGCAAGCATCCAGTCTGCGCCTGCGGGGATCTTCGCAATGAGGTCGGCATATCCGGACGCTGCCAGCTCCTTGGGAGCGGCGGCGGCGATAACCGGATCCATCACGAACCCGTAAGGGGCAGGGCAACTGAAGGTCTGCTTGTTGCCGTCCTTGGTTATGGATGCGCCATAGGCAGTATAACCGTCCATTGATGCGGCTGTCCCTACGCACATGTATCTACGCCCGAGAATATGGGAGGTATACTTGGTCAAGTCGTTTATGACACCGGAGCCGACTGCAATTGCCACTGCGTCAATCGGGGAAAGGCGTTCTTTAAGCTGTTCGACGAACTTCCACTCCGCATACAGGTCGGGGTCATCAAAGACGAAGGAATCAAAATGAGGAACGGAAGCATCTTCAAGAGACTTAAGCACCGCTTTACCTGCGACCTCCCAAGTATTTGTATCAGCGATGATTATCGCCGTCTTGCCAGGGAATAGCTTCTGAAACATCTCCGCTGTTCTTGACACCACACCGGGACCTATGAAAAGGTCTTTGGTGTCCGTAGTGCGCTGAAGGGCGCTCTCAATCTTGTTCATATCGAAATCGCTTTTCTGAATGTGGGTATTGTATCTTTCAAATCCATGCCTTTACGGTAGATGCCGGCCGTACCGCCGACGAATATCTGAGCGCCCATTCCAGCCATCAGGGCGGCGCGTTCGGCGCTCACGCTGCCGTCTACGCTGATCATTACGTCCTGAAGCCCTCTGGCATCCAGCCACTCGCGCGCAAGCCGGACCTTGTCCATAATGCCCTCCACCATCTTGGCCCCGGCATATCCGGGATGCACAAGCATAAGGGTAATGGTGTCAAAAAGCCCCAAATGAGGCTCCAATGCATCAATTGGGGTCTCAGGATTGACCGCCAGGCCGAAACGGCAGCCACAGGCTCGCACGGAAGCGCTAAGATCCCGGAAACTGCGGTCAAGCTCAACATGGACGGTCAGACAGTCCCCCGGACGAAGTTCAAAACGCTCCATTACCAATTCCGGATCGGTTACCATCAAATGAATGTCGAGAGGCATATCGGTGCGGGCATGCATGGCCTTTATGAAATCGGGGCCGAAAGTAAGATTAGGGACGAAATGGGCATCCATCACGTCAACATGCAGCCAATCTACGCCATATTGCTTCAAGAGGTCGATGTCAGCTCCGAGATTCATGAGGTCGGAGCACATCACAGAGACAGAAATATACCTGTTTTTCATATCGAACAAATATAGCGATTTTCGCGCTCATTATCAATAGTAGCGACCGCGCAAAATCACTGGCATGTATCGGCTGTCGGCACCGAATAATGCCCCAAAACGCCCAAATCCCACCTATAACAAAAATGTTATAGGTATTAACATAGTTGTTTTATCCATTATTAAACATTGCATTACAATGAAAGCAGATTTTTTATGAGCACCCTGGGTATTATTTAGCCTTTTTTTGTAAATTTGTATATATAAAATCCATTGATATGAACCTTGAAGGAAGAAGACAGAGTACCAACGTCGACGATCGTCGCGGGCGCTCGGTGTCCAAGGCCGGAGGCCTGGGCTTGGGAGGAATCATTCTTGCCGGTATCCTTTATCTGGTATTCGGCATCAATCCCACCGAAATCATTGAACAGACAGGAGCGATCGGGGGCACCCAGGTCGAAACCGATTACACTCCAAGCGCAGAGGAGGAAGCCCTTGCGGTCTTCAGCAAGCAGATTCTCGCAGGCACTGAAGATGTATGGACAAAGATATTCAAAGCCAACGGCCTGACCTACGAACCTCCCCGTCTCGTACTCTACAATGACTACGTACAGACGTCTACAGGCACTGCTTCGGCCTCTACAGGTCCCTTCTACAGCAGCGCCGATCAGACCGTCTATCTGGACCTTTCGTTCTTCACTTCAATGAAAAAACAGATCGGTGCCGACGGCGATTTTGCATACGCTTACGTTATCGCACATGAGGTCGGCCATCATGTGCAGTACCTGCTGGGCACCTTGCAGGACGCCCACAACCAGATGCGGGGTAAGAGTGAAAAGGAGTCAAATAAAATAAGCGTCAGGCTTGAGTTGCAGGCCGACTTCTACGCAGGTGTCTGGGCGCATCATGACAACAAGATGTTCTCGTCCCTTGAAGAAGGAGATCTTGAGGAAGGCCTTACGGTTGCATCAAAGATCGGCGACGATTACCTGCAGAGAAAGGCATACGGCTATACAGTGCCCGACGCCTTCAATCACGGAACTTCCGAGCAGCGCGCCCGCTGGCTCAAAAAAGGATTCCAGACCGGGAATCCTGCCCAGGGCGACACCTTCTCAATTTCATATAACCAGCTGTAAGGATGCGCTACGAAATCAAGTTCCCCCTCCCTCCCGCGTGGACTTCGGAGGAAGACACTTACGAAGAGGTTGACGGTGCGCTCATTACCCACATGGAGTGCCTTCTCCCCCGCCCCGGCAGCGACGCCGACGAGGCCCAGATAAACCTCTATGTAGGAGATATGCCCGCAGACACGACCGCCGAAGACGAAGCATATGCAAATTATGCCGAAATCATCGGCTGGGACGATGACGACGACGAAGACACCATTGCGGAATGGCGCTTCCAGGGAAAGAAAGCCTATGGATTCTCCGGCGAATGCGAAGACGGAAGCATCATGCTCGTGATGTGCATGGAGGTAGTCCGCAAGGGCCTGCTCATTTTGAGCATCGTAGCCGACAATGACGAGGAAGTGTCAAAGTGGGCACAGTACGTCGAAGCAAATCTTAAAGTAAAGTCCTTCGCTTAGCTGCAATAACGCCCGTGACAGAAACGATATGACAGGCCGCTCCCGCAAGGGCACGGCTCGTCGGGCGTTACAGGGTGAACCTTGCCTACCTTCTCGAAAAAGCGCATGAGTTCCTCGCTCTCCTTCTCGCTCATTACCGGACCATACAGCGCCTCGAGCTGATCCTCGGTTACTTCGTAGGCCATCAGGCCGCCGCCCTTCGCACTGTGGCCCTTGAGATTCCATTTCGGCACCGAATTGGCGTATTCGATAATAACCCTCACATATTCAGAGAATTGCCCGAAGGATTCCAGTTCGTCCGAAACTTGCGTGACAACGGACAGCAACATCTCCATGTTCTTCCTGTCGGGCTCAAACTGGGAGTTAAGCCATACGGTATGGGCGGCAGCATGTAGGGCCTCCCCTTCATATCCTATAGCCGAAAGGACGTCAAGGAGTGCATGGCCTTCTGCAGAACCAGCTCCGGCCCAGCAGAACGGGGAATGCTCACCGCAGCGCTCAGCCTCCTCGGGGGTATGCCTTAGATAATGACGCACCTGCTTGTAGCTGACCCGACGTACGCGGAGCAGTTCTTCGTAATTCTCTACGAAAGGCGACACAAGATAAGTCTCGCCCTTGTACTCCTCCTGATAAAGCATGAGCGCAGGATGTCCGGCCACGCTGCGGGCCAGTTCATGAATCTGTTCAAGCCCATCCACCTCGGAGAACACGCAGTCGACGAATGTGCGCAGCGGCACGATTCCGTAAATATTTACTACACCGAGAATTATCCTCTCTAACTTAAATGAACCATCCAGCTCCTTACGGGCTATTACCTCATTGATATGCCCCGCTATCAGATCGTAGAAAGGCTCCGGAATGCTCAGCCGTACATATCCTTCGACATCGGACTCCGTGCGCGTGACGAAATGGAGCACCTCCACTACCAGGGGATAATCCGACGGAATCAGTTCGACTTCGTTCCCCGGACCGGCGTTGCATATTCTCTGCAGCATCCTCAAGTCCTGCTCCATAAGTTTGTCCAGCCAGACCTCGGGCGCAGAAAGATACGCCGCAAGCAACTGCACCAGATTCTGCTTGCTGCCCCTTTTGCGTGGCAGTTCGTTGAAATAATCCAGTGCGGCCTCGATTTCCTCCCTGGGACGGGAGTTGAGTATGTCGGCTATCGAGTAAAGCATGCGGGCAAAATTAACACTTTTCGAGTGAATGCACAAATAGTTTGCCGCAAGCCACCGAGAATCTTACATTATAATCATTATAGGAAAGACCGTAGACACGTTCAGGGTCATCCTGATATCCCGGACGCGGGTCCTGGGCAAGAAGTTCAGTGAGCGCATCGAGTTCATCTTTGCCAAGACGGGCCGCAATCTCATCCGGAATCACCACCTCAAGCGCTTCCCAGGCTGAATCGTCAACGAACCCGCTGCGGGCTTCAGGCCTGCTGTCGGCATAACGGACATAGGGCTTGACGTCATACACCGGAGTCCCGTCGGCAAGGTCGGCGCCGGAAACCACAACCACACCTGCATTCACGGACTTGATCCTTACGCACGACAGCCCGAGTCCGTTGGGCCTGAACGGCGAACGCGATGCGAAGACCCCCACTCTCTCGTTACCTCCAAGGCGCGGCGGACGCACCGTCAGCGAGTGGCCCTGTTCATTCAAGGAGAAACCCCAGATAATCCAGCAGTAATCGAATCCCTCAAGGCCCCGGACCGCTTCTGCCGCATCGTAAGGAGGCACAAAACGGATTTCCCCCTCCAGCGAAGGCGCAAGACCGGACTGGCGGGGAATGCCGAATTTCTCCTTTAACGGAGATCTGAAGTAAGCAACGGGCTCTATGTTCATTCGCCGAATTCCTTGAGATAAGCGGCATACACCTTGCCGAGCGAGTCGATATTCTCCTGCTTCAGAGGCTCCGACGGCGGCGAAATCATCTTCAAGGGATCGATAGGCGTTCCGTCTTTCCACACCCGGAAATCAAGATGAGGGCCTGTCGAGTGCCCGGTGGAGCCCACATAGCCTATGGTCTGCCCCTGCGCAACCCTGGCTCCTGCCTTGATGCCGGATGCGAACTTGGAAAGATGCATGTAGCAGGTCTCGTATCCGTTCATGTGACGTATCCGGATACGGTTGCCTCCCCCGCTGCCGTCCCAACCGCACATGGTAACCGTTCCGTCGCCGATGGAATGCACTGGCGTTCCGATAGGAGCGGCGTAATCAACCGCCGTATGAGGGCGCACAACTCCAGTTATGGGATGTTTGCGGTGATATGTAAAGCGGCTGCTTATGCGGTTGTATTTAAGCGGCGCCTTCAGGAAGGCCTTGCGGAGGCTCTCCCCTTTCTCGCTCCAGTACTTGTTGCCGCCGTCGCCCTGGTCAAATCGGATTGCGCATGCCCGGAAAGTCCCGCTGTCGTAGATTGCAAACTCAATGCTGTCTATCTTGACGATTTCCCCGTCGCACACGGTCTGGTCGTAAATCACCCTGAACCGGTCGTCCTTCTGAAGGCCGAAGAAATTGACGGTCCATGCGTAGATATCGGCAAGGTCAACGATGAGCAGCGGAGAGGCGCCGGCGGCGAGCATGTCGTTCCAGAGGGAACTGTTGATGGACACGTCGGCAACCTTGCGCTCATGCACCACGGGTTTGTCGTAAATGCTGGCGAAGAGGGAGTCGCGGCAGCGGAATACAGTGGAACGTATGCGGTCGTTGTGATATACTACGTATTCGAGCCGCCTGCCGGACGTGTCGGCACTGTAATAGCCCTCGACGGGGTTTCCGGCCCGCATGCGGCGGACGTCAAACACGTCTTTGCAGCCTTCCGCCAGGTCATAGGCGGCCCGGCTTCCAAGGCCCAGACGAGTCATCAGCCCTGTAAAGGTCTCGCCTTCGCGCACCTTCGAAGAATCGACGGCAAAGTCTTCTGTCCTGAATCCTAGAGGAAGAACCGTATCCTTCTGTTCTTCCGGGGGCTGGACACCGCCGCCGTGCCTGCGGCACGACGGAAGGAGGGCCAGCACGGCCAGGGCGATTAACAGAGTTCTGCGCATTATTTGATAAGGCTTCCGAGAATGCTGCGGGTCAGCGTGCGGATTGCTGTTGAAGCGGCGTTGGAAACAGCCTTTTCCGTAGCGCTCTTACCTGTTTTCTTTTTGGAAGTGGAGTTTTTGTTCTTGCCGGTAATAGCATCAGCTGCCGCATTGCCAGCGCTCCGCGACAGACTGGTTACCGCAGCTCCTACGGCAGCCCCGAGAACGACAGTGCCGAGACCTTTCTTCGTTTTGCTCTTAGACGTGCTGCGCCCGCTGCTGCGTTCCAGCTGCTGCTGTTGTCTCTCCAATTCCCGCTGCTGGCGCTCCAGCTCCTTCTGGCGTTTCTGGAATTCTTTCTCTTCAAGCGCCTGCTGGCGTTCTTCCGCCGCCTTCTGCTTCTGTTCCTCCACGGCTTCCTGCTGGCGACGCTGCTCCTCTTCCGCCCTCTGGCGGTCGGCAAGCAAGAGCTCGAAGGCGGATTCGCGGTCGATCACGTTGTCGTATTTGCCCTTCAGCGGAGAAGCGTTGCGTATGTCGAGGCGCTGGCCTTCGGTTATGGCCCCTATCTGGCTGAGCGGGAACAGGATGCGGGCGCGCTCCACAATACCGGGAGCGCCCTTGGCGTCAAGGAAGCTCACCAGTGCTTCGCCGGTTTCGAGGGTTGTGATGGCGTCTGCGGTCTTGAATTCCGGGTTGGGACGGAAGGTCTCGGCAGCAGCCTTAACCGCCTTCTGGTCCTTGGGAGTATATGCACGCAGGGCATGCTGGATGCGGTTTCCGAGCTGGCCGAGTATGCTATCGGGAATGTCGGTGGGATTCTGGGTTACGAAGTAGATGCCCACGCCCTTGCTTCGGATCAGGCGGATGACCTGCTCGATCTTGCGGACCATTGCAGGTGCGGTGTCAGTGAACAGGGTATGAGCCTCGTCGAAGAAGAACACGAGTTTGGGGAGCTCGCAGTCGCCGACTTCGGGCAGCGTAGCGTAGATGTCGGACATCAGCCAAAGCAGGAAGGTGGAATAGAGCTTGGGATTCTGCATCAGCTTGTCCGCTGCAAGGACGCTCATTACTCCCCTGCCTTCAGCGTCAACGGCGAAGAGGTCGTTGATGTCGAACGCAGGCTCGGCGAAGAAACGCTCCGCGCCCTCGTTCTCTATGCCAAGGAGGGCACGCTGGATGGCGCCGATGGTCATAGACGTGACGTTTCCGTAGTCGGCGCGATACTCGGCGGCGTGCTCGTCGACGTAGGCCAGCATGGAACGGAGGTCCTTGAGATCGATGAGCAGGAGGCCCTTTTCGTCCGCTACGCGGAACACGATGTCCAGCACTCCGGACTGGACTTCATTGAGCCCCAGCAGACGGCTCATGAGCGCAGGACCCATATTGGATATGGTGGTGCGCATCGGATGTCCCTGCTCGCCGTAAACGTCGTAGAAACGCGTAGGGCAGGGCGCGAAATGCGGCTCGGCGATGCCGAACTCGGCGCAACGCTTCTCTATGAATCCGCTCATTCGTCCCGTCTGGCTAATGCCGCTGAGGTCGCCCTTCATGTCGGCCATGAAGCAGGGCACGCCGGCCTGGCTGAACGTTTCTGCAAGAACCTGCAGGGTTACGGTCTTTCCCGTTCCCGTGGCGCCTGCGATAAGGCCGTGTCGGTTGGCCATTTTTCCTGTAATGCTGATTGGGCCGTTGGGGCCGTGAGCTACATAGAGTCCGTTGCTGGAAGTGTACATATCTTTAGGTTTATTTTTGACAAATATAACTTATATTTGCGAAAAATCATTATTCGGATTATGAAGATTGTCCACAGATTACTGACCGTTGCCCTTTTGGCATGCCTCTGCATGCAGGCCTGGGCGCAGGGAATGCTTACCGAGCAGAATTCCAAGGTTGTCAAAGACGTCGAACTCGAAGGCGATTTCATCGTTGCCGGAGGCGGCCTGGCAGGAGTGTGCGCCGCCGTTTCGGCAGCCCGGCACGGCATCAAGGTGGTGCTGATCCAGGATCGTCCCGTCCTTGGAGGCAATGCATCGAGCGAGATGCGCATGGGTATTGTCGGTGTGCTCAAGGACCAGTATCAGGAAGCCGGAATTCTCGAAGAAATGCAGTTGAGGAACTTCTATTTCAATCCGCTTCAGCGCTATACGATGTGGGACGATGTCATTTATTCAACGGTAGTTAGTGAGCCGAACATAAAGCTTCTCTTAAACACCTCCGTGGAAGATGTGGTAATGGATGGCGAACGCATCGCTGCAGTCAAAGCCTGGAACACCAATGCATATACCCGCTACCTCGTGAAGGGGAAACTGTTCGCCGACTGCACCGGTGACGGAATACTCCGCCTCAGCGGCGCCAAATTCCGCCGCGGCCGTGAATTCCCCGACGAATTCGGCGAGTCATACATGGAAAAGGGCGGCGACAGCCACACTATGGGCAACTCCATCCTGCTTCAACTTCGCAAGACCGATGAGGAGCATCCCTTCATAGCCCCCGAATGGGCGTACCATTTCACCGATGCCGACTTCGACTACAGCACGGAGAAGTCGACGATTCCCGGGGTAAAGTTCAACTACAAGCGCATTTACAACCCCAAGGACAACAATTTCTGGTGGATAGAATTCGGCGGCCTGTACGACACCATCTTCGACGCTCCCGACATCCAGTTTGAGCTCAAGCGCATCGCATACGGTATTTGGGAGTACATAAAGAACAACCCCGACGGGCGCGGCAAGGGTTATGAACTCGACTGGATCGGGTCCCTGCCCGGCAAGCGCGAGTCCACCCGTTTCATCGGTCCGCACATCCTCACTCAGAACGACGTGCTGAGCGGCGGCCACTTCGAAGATGTGGTTGCCTACGGCGGTTGGACGCTAGACGACCACGATCCCGAAGCTTTCCACAAAAAGGGACGCATCAGCGTGGAATACTCGACTCCCGACTACTTCGGCATCCCCTTCGACTGCCTGTACTCCGTCAACGTCCCTAACCTGATGTTCGCCGGACGCGACATCTCCTGCACGCACATGGGCCTCTCCGCTACCCGCGTGATGGCAACCACCGCCCTGCTCGGGCAGGCCTGCGGAACGGGAGCAGCCGTGGCGCTGTCGCACGGAGTGACTCCCGCACAGGTACGCGCCAAATACATTACAGAGGTCCAGGACATGCTGGAGGACGACGACTGCATGCTCCCCTACCGCTGGCGCAAACCGTCAGCCCTCACGCTGAGCGCGCAGGCATCCGAGATCAACGATGTGCTCCGCAACGGCATCGACCGCAAGTGGGACGGCGCCGACAACGGAGTATGGGTCGATCCAGGTGACACCTCCGTAGAATACAGTTGGAAAAAGCCCGTCACCGTGAGCGGAGCGCGTCTGGTATTCGACTCCATGTTCAAGATACGCTCCAAGCGCATGCGCAAGCTCGAAGCCACCACCGAGCGCGTGCAGATGCCGTGGATGATGCCAAAGGCCTACCGCATCGAGGCACGCACCGGCGGCGCCTGGAAGACCGTTTACGAGTGCCCGCTCAACTATGTCCGCCTTAACAAGGTCGCCTTCGACCCGGTGCAGGCAGATGCCGTCCGCGTTGTCGTAACGGACACCTGGGGCGGCGGCAAGGGGCACATTTTCGCCTTCGACGTCCTGTAGTTTCCTGAGGTGCAGGGGGATTGTTCTTTCACCTGCGCCGCTGTTGATATTGTTGTTGATAACTTCTCGTCATTTTTCGGTTTTTAGGGATTCTATTGGTTAAATTTGTAATCCGAAATAACCATAGATTCTAACATAAAATACCGATAATGGACGTACGAAAAACCAACGGCTCCGTCGAGGAGTACGATAAAGCCAAATTGGCCCGTGGCATACACGAGGCCTACAAATCGGCAGGGGAATATTGTGACGACGCGATCGTTGTCAGCATCATCAACAACCTCTATATTTACGAAGGCATCACCAGCCGCGAGATTCGCCGCCAGGTAGAGGATGCCCTTATGGGTATCAACAAGAAGGTTGCCCTGTCATATATCCACAAATTCGATGCTAATCTGGACCTGCGCAAGAAGCGTGACTTCATCAAGGGCTACATCAAGGCCTCCAACGCAGCTACCGGCTCCAAGTTCGACGCCAACGCCAACGTCACCCGCAAGAACATCGTGACCCTTGGCAACGAACTTTACAAGGAGAACAACATCAAGCAGAACCGCTACATCATGCAGGACAAGATCAAGGCCCTCTACGGCCGTGCCCTTGCCGACCAGTACGTCAAGGACCTCGAGTCCCATGTACTGTACAAGCACGATGAGAGCGGCACTCCCGGATTTCCCTACTGCGTGGCCATCACCATGTATCCTTTCCTGGTAAGCGGCCTCAAGGAGTTGGGCGGCGTGTCCGTCGCTCCCACCGACCTGAAGAGTTTCTGCGGCGAGTTCATCAATCTGGTGTACTCCGTATCATCACAGTTCATGGGCGCAGTGGCCACTCCCGAGTTCCTTATGTACATGGACTACTTCATCCGCAAGGACTACGGCGACGACTATCTTGACCATCTCGACGAGGTAGTTGAGCTGAACGTCAAGAAGAGGACGCTTGCCAAGGTGATAGACAATTATTTCCAGCAGGTGGTCCATTCCATGAACATGCC
>JAEELG010000092.1 GCA_016288775.1 Bacteroidales bacterium
CCGTGCTGTCACTGGCCACAATGCCTACGGCAAAGTCCTATCGGCCTCCGAAGCCCAGGACTACCTGAGCAAAGAATCGGTGCTGGGGTGGTAAATCAATCTTGAGTACGGTATTCCTTGGGACTGACTCCAAAGTGTTTCTTGAAGGCTTTTGAGAAGTAGGAGTATGACCCGAAGCCGGTCTTTTCCGCAATGTCGGAGAGGCTGGTCCTGGTGCCGCGGATGGCTTCCGCCGCCGCCTTGAAGCGATACCCGAGTACCATGTCGTTGGGTGCAGCGCCCGTGAGCCGCTTTACCTTCAGATAGAAGGCGGTGCGGCTGTAGCCCATTTGCCGTGCAAGCAGATCCACGTTGAGGTCGGGGTTGGCAAGGTTCGCCTCCATTATTGAGGTCAGTTTCTCCAGGAAGGCTTTGTCCGTATCGGGCAAAGCCATATCCGAAACGGCGCCCGAGGCGTATGATGGAAGAGTGAAGTACTGCTTGAGGACATCTTTCGTGTGCAACAGATTCTGGATAGTCCTTAACAGGAAATCGGCGTGGAACGGCTTGCAGATGTATGCGTCGGCGCCGCTTTCAAGACCTTCGATCTGCTCTTCGTGAGAAGTCTTGGCGGTGAGCAGGATCACGAGTATGTGACACAGGCGCTGGCTCTCCTTTATCTTGGAGCACAGTTCGTAGCCCGACAGGCCGGGCATTATGACGTCGCTGACTACGAGTTCCGGTTGATTGTCCTGCAGCATCTGCCAGGCCTGGGTGCCGTCGGCCGCTTCCATCACGCGGTATTGTTCCTTCAGCAGGCCAACCAGGAAGTCGCGCAGTTCGGCGTTGTCTTCTACAACCAGGACGGTGCGCTCACCGCTGCTTGCGGCCACAGGCGGCTCTACCTTCGGCGTTATTGCCGCTTGCGGGGCGGCCTCTCCCAGAACTTTTTCATTGTCAGCATAGACATCGTCGAGCGGTAGCACGAACGAGAAATTCATGCCTCCGGTAGGCCTGAGGCGGGCGTTAATCTTGCCGTGATGCTTCTCCACCATGTTTTTGGTGTAGTGCAGGCCGATGCCGTTCCCGCTGTAGTCAGGACGCCGGCCGTCGCGCCCCTCTATCTTGCGATAGCGGACAAACAGTTCGTCCAGCTTGTCTTCGGGCACGCCGCGCCCGCTGTCCAGCACGGAGATCTCCAGATAGCGGTCATTGTCTAGGCCATACAAGCCGGAGTCTTTCATTACCTCGGTCCTGACTTCTACAATTCCGCCGGAAGGGGTGTGCTTCAAGGCGTTGGAGAGCAGGTTGTCCAGAATCTTGACAATCTTGTCCTCATCGACCCACATGTATTCGGAAGGACGGTGCGGCGCGAAGGAGAGGCTGATGCCCTTTTTCTCTGCGACGAACGAGAACGACGAGAAGGTCTCGTGGAGAATCGGGATGATGTCGGCATATTTCACCCCAAGCGAGTATACGCCGTTCTCTATCTTTGAGAAATCCATCAGTTGGTTTATCAGCATCATCATCCTGGATGAGTTGCGGTGGATGCCCTCCAGCAGGCTGGTGGTGTTCTCGTCCTGTCCCGGTTTGGCCAGCAGTTTTTCCAGCGGAGCGGTAATCAGGGTAAGCGGGGTGCGCAGTTCGTGGGATATGTTGGTGAAGAAGACCGTCTTCATGTTGGACATCTCCCTCTCGCGCTCCTTTTCGCTGCGCTCCAGTTCTGCCCGCTGTTGTGCCAGACGGGCGTTCATTGCCGAGCGAAGCAGGAGCCAGGCCAGGAGGGAGAACAGCAAAAGATAGAGCAGAATCGCCCACCAGGAGAACCACGGTACCTGTTTTACATGTATCTGAAGCCTTGCCGGATTGGGACTCTCGACACCGTCTTCGCCAATGGCCACCGCCTCGAAAGTATAGTCTCCCGGGTGGAGGTTGGAATAGCTTGCGCGGCGATAGGTGCCGGCATCCACCCAATCCTTGTCGAATCCCTTAAGACGGTATTTGTATGTCAGATTGTTGGACGAGAAAAAGTCGTTGCCGGCAAAATCTATAGAGAAGCTGCGCTGACGGTGGTCCAGAGAGATTCGGTCGGTGTAGGCGAGGGTCTGTTTCAAAACGGAGCCCTTTTCGGCCGGGCGTACGCTCTGGCCCCATATCTTCAGGTCTTCCAAATGGATTGTAGGACTCTGACGGGTGGCGGAGAGCGACTTGGGGTCGAAGAAAGTCAAGCCGTGGTTTCCGCCGAAAAAGACAAGGCCGTCGGAGGTGCGGCAGCCCGACTTCTCGTGGTACTGAAGGCCGGGGAAGTCCTGTATTTCGGCACCGGTAAGCCCGTCCTGAAGGGTGATGCGGGCGATGCCGTGGAAAGTGCTCACCCACATGCTGCCGCTGAAATCTTCCTGGAAGGAGAGGATGTTGTTGTCGGGCAGGCCGTCGGCGGAGGTCAGGCGCAGGACTTTGTCGCCGTCCCAGCATAGCAGTCCGTAGCCGTAGCTGCCTAGCCATATCCGTCCGCGACCATCCTGAGCCATGGTGATGACGTTGTGGATCATGTCGCGCCCTTCTTCTGGAATATCGGTCTGATACAGGTCGCCATCCTTCATATAGAAGACATCCCAGGCATAGGAGGAGAACAGGATACGGCCGTCTTTCAGCGGCAGGATTTCAGAGATATTGACTACAGTATTGTTTTCCACCCTGACGGGCTGCGGAGTGTTATCGCTGTATTGATACATGCCGTTCCACGCTCCGATCCAAATGGTTCCCGACGCGTCTTCCTTTATGCAG
>JAEELG010000093.1 GCA_016288775.1 Bacteroidales bacterium
AGGCTCCGAAAAAAAAGCCCATTTCAACCTGGCTGGATTCCAGCCGCTCACAAGCGCACGCGATCAGCAACATCAGAACAGAAATAACGACAATCCGTAAAACTTTCATATAGTCATGAACTCCTATTTATCTAACCCTCAAAGGTAATCATTATTTTTCAGCCCCTCTAGAACTAGATAGTTTTTGGGTCACTTTTGGTCGCATTTTTCTTCCAGACAAAAGAACCGGGAGACCGATAAATTGGAATTCCGGCAGCACGCTCAAGATAACCTCCTGTGCCATAGCGCTTATGCTGATGCTGGGCATTCCCTTCGACATCCCCACCATCCTAGGATTCGTGCTGATGCTGGGCGTGACGATGGTGGCGGCTCCCGGCGTTCCCGGCGACGGCGCCATCGCCCTCATCGTGGACAGGCTGGCGAGGAAGTAACCTTACAGCAATTGGTTAACTTCCGGGATAATGTTGGCGCAATCCTCGACAACCTGCTCCACGGTTGTGCCATACTGTGACGACAGCACTTCGGCGGCTTCTTCGAGCGACAGGGCGGACTTGCCAGCGGGCGGCGGTACTCCCAGCCTTTCCAGGACATTGATTTTCTCCAGCAGCTTGCTGTAATCCTTGCCCACTCCCGCCTGCTTCAGCGCCTGCATTCTGGGAAGCAGGATATTCTTAAACTGCTTCACGTTCTGGCGAATCCCCTCCTTGATGAGATTCTGGCCATAACCGGCCGCGCTCATTGCTTCATCTATAAGCCCATAACCTTTGAGGGCCTCGGAATTGTTTATGGCCGCCTTGCCCTGATTTATCCAGTGCTTGCACTTGTACTCAAAGGCATTTGCAACCATCTCCGGGTCCACCAGTTTCTCCGTGCGTCTGGCTGCATCTACGATGCGCGGGAGATCGGCTCCATAAGACTCCAGGCTTTGCAGGCCGTTTACTGCGGCCTGGTCGAATTTATCCAGGGTCTTGATCGCCTGCTTAACGTCGGGCGGGAAGAAGTTATAATTGTATTTGGTGAAACATCTCGCATATGTCTGCTCCATGAGCGTCTGTTCAACGTCCACCCATTTCCCGTCCTTCAAGACCTGGTATGTGACGTCCCGGTCTGCCCCGATTCTCTTTCCTCTGAACAAATCCATCGGATTGTTGCTGGTTGCATTGGGGGCCAACTGGATTTCATTCGGTTTCACGCCCAACTTTTTGGCCAGTTCAGCTATTGTCATTTGATCCACTTCCTTGTAAATCTGCTGGATATTGTGGTTGAAGTTGGCGCGGAGCAGGTCTGAAGGGCTTTGGCGCAGCAGGTCCTGGGCACCCTTGTTTCCCTGCAGGGCCAGGGTGGCACGGCGCATTTCCTCTTTCGTGGCAGTGGGATTATTCATTACCCGGGTGAAATCGTCAAAAATTTTCTTGGAGTCCTTGAGGGCCTTTTCGGCACATTGCTGAGCCCACGATTTGCCGGCACCTGCTCCTGCTCCTGCGCCTTTGCTGGCTCCTGCCGCCTTCTGGGCGTTGGAAATGGCCCTGTCGGCATTCCTGCTGGCCGCTTCACTGATGGCCTTCGTCTGCTCACCGGTCTGCTTGATACTGTCTCCAAGGGCTTTGGTACTGTACGACGGTTGTAAACCAAGTCTCTTGCCAAGAGCCGTTTGCGCCGCCCTTTGCATAAAACTCTCCTTGAGTACGGAGTATTTTGCCTTGAGGAAAGTTCCTACACCATACTTCTGATTGACATATCCCAGACCCATACCAGCGGCCCGGAAAACGCCTTCCCAGAAAAGAACATCCTTGCTGTTGGTAGAGAATGCCTCCCACGCGCTGTCGCCGCCTTTGTCCACATAGTCCCGCATCTTGACGAGCGAGCTCAAGGGAGTAAGTAAGACTTCCGATTTGCCGATTGTAATGAATCCAATGGCTATGCGGCAGCCGAGACCGATCCAGGTCTTTTCTATATTTCCGTATGTGGCAAGGAAGCAGTCGAAATCCAACTCGCTGTCCGTCCTCCACACGGTATCGTTAACGAAATAATGACCGATCTGTCCTGCGCAATACTTATCGTAAACGCGCATAAGGCGCTCATAATCCGGCTCATAGAAACCGAAATCCTTATGATACCCCTCAACCATTGCGTGCACCTTGAAATAGTAAGGTATCAGTTCCGAGAAAGCAATGTCTCCCTTTATCTTAGCGCGCATCAGCTTCAGCTTGGCCATCTTTCCCTCGTCTTCCTTGACCAAGCGGAAGTATTCATCCTGGCTTATACGGTCCCTGTACGGCTGGGAAATAACAGGAACGGTCACGGTGTCCGAGTATGTCTCTCCCTGGTATGTTACCGTAGCCGTCACCTTGGCTTTGGCGCGGTTCGGCGGTACCAGGATACCTCCCGTGGGACGTATCAGTCCCCACCATACCACTTCGTTGAATTGATTGTCCGACTCAAGGATGCCGTGGAATTCATATTTGAACTGAATGAGTTCGCACGGTTTTTCTATTATCACTCCGTTCTTGTCGGCGAACATCTTGTTGTTGTACTCCACGTCGTTGAAAGTGATAACCGGTTCGTTGTCCGGGAGAACGTTCCGCAGCTGTCCGGTTTCCTTGTCTTCAACGATCAGCTTGAACGTTACCCGGCTTTCGGCCAATTTCTTCTTGGCCGCTTTGTCGTCAGTAACTAATTCACTGTCGAAGCTGCTGTGGAAATCCACCAGATAGGCCTTGAGCGCATCCAGTTCCATACTGAGCCCCAGATGCATGCGGTATATGTAGAATATCTTGGTGGGGAGACTCCTTCCCGACTGAAGTTTCACGTCTATGGAGCAGCGGTATTGTTCCACCTTGCCGGCATCCTCTTTATCCGGACAGGTCTCCGTTATGAATATCCTGAACATCAGGGGATTCTCCAGGTCCTGTTCCAGACAGGTCTTGAACTTGCTTTCCCCGCCGTCCATAAGTTTCACCACTATGTCTTCCGGCGGAACGGAAACCCCGTTCAGGCCGAACCCCATATGTTTTTCACAGAGTTTTCCTGCAGGGAAGGTAAGGCTTTCATCGGCAAGCACCACCTCTCCGGGTTCGGATATGATGAAGTGCATCCGGTTTGTATAAGAGCCTCCGTTACCTTCAAGCCGGAACACCACAATGCCTTCCTCCGGTAGCGGATCCTCTTCCAGGGCTTCCACTTCGGCCGACATCCATCCACCTTCCAATCCGGTCTGCACAACCTTGAGATGGCCGCCGTTAGTAATCGAAATCATGGATGTAAGCTTCTGGTCGGGAGTATCCACGCCCTTTACCGTCTTCACTATCCGCGCATAGACCTTCTGCGGCGGCTCGCCCACAATTATCTTGTCGCCGAAATTCTTGTAGAAATGCATCGAATAGTATGGCTCGTCCGGCTCCGGGCCTTTATTGGGGGTCGATGGCGTCTTTCCGTTGCCGCCATTCCCTTTTTTCTTTTTCCCTCTTTTGACCGCAATGCCGGTTATGGCACCAATCACCGCCGCCGGAATAAGGAAGGGGATGACATCGGTAAATACGGACGCCCAGTTGTCTTCTTCGTGGTTCGGGTCTTCGTTGCCGTCGGAATAGTCGTCATCGTAGGAGGGGCCCGATGTCGACGGACCGGAGTTGCTGCCGCCACTTTTCGGGCTGCTGGGCGCCGGCTCGCCGGAATACCTTTCCACCACTTTATACCTCGCCCATACGCTCACCGTATATGGCACCAGGCCCATCATTGGATTGGCGATGTAGGAGGTGAACGTAGCGTAAACGTCAATTTTCTCGACGTCCGGCTCCACCGTATAGCTCATATGGCCGGACGCATAGCCTTCTCCGTCATCGACATGAGTTTCTTTCCGCATTCCCTCTATCCTTCTTTTTGACGACATCGGGTTGATGGCCATTTCTCCGTCTGTGCCGCCGGGGCTGCTCCACGCGTGGGTTCCGGCATAACGAATGGTGATGGTTTCTCCAACCTTGATTTCGCCGGTATAGTCGTGTCCATAGGTCCGATCCGTTACTTCGTCGGAGTTCCGCTTCAAGCGGCCTCCTGTAACTTCGTACTGCATGGCGGTTTCGGAACAGGATACTTTGTCGCCTTCGGCATATGCAGGGACCTGCAGAATGGCTAAAGCGGCAAGAAAAAGGAAGAATCTTTTCATAAGGTATAGGGGCGTTTAGTGCTGGAGTTACTTGCAAATATATGAAATGTTTTTGATAATCAATTTTTTATTTCTATCTTCACAAACGAATCAAAATCCGCCGAAATGAAATTCTGCACTAATTGCGGAGCCCAGCTCCAGGACAACGCCAAATTCTGCGGCAACTGCGGAACGCCTGTACAACAATCCGCCGAACAACCCACAACTATCCGGCAACAGCAGCCGGTCGGTCCCCCGCCGGTGCAGCAAGCTCCCCAGCCGCAGCCACAGCAAGCATCGCCGCAGCAACCGGGCAAGTCGGTTACTCTTTGCCCGGATGGAAAATACCGCTGGACATATGAGGTGAATATGTTCCGGAACACGGCCATCCTTGGAACCGTCCTCAAGATTTTCGGCGGCATCATACTGGGCATGTGGCTGCTGGACCTCATTTTCAGCGGATTTGAGGACGTTTGGGCGGTTACCAAAGTGATGTTTTTCATCTTCCTGGGCTTCATAGTGCTGTCGCTGCTGGGCTATTTGGTAGTTGCAGCCATGTATGGCGGAAAATACTGCGTGCTCTTCGAAATGGACAATGAAGGCGTAAGCCACGCCCAGCTTCCCAAGCAGTTCAAGAAGGCGCAGGTAATGGGCTTCATTGCAGCGTTGGCAAGCGGTAATCCTACCACCGCCGGCGCCGGCATCCTGGCTGCATCACGCAACAGCCTGTACACCGCTTTCGGCAAGGTGCGTACAATCAAGCCCTTACCGGGCCAGCATCTGGTCAAAGTAAACGCGCCCCTCAGCAAGAACCAGGTCTATGTTGAAGATCAGGACTTCCAGTTCGTCCTTGATTTTATCCGTTCCCACTGTCCCAAAGCCCAATAAGCCATATGTCATTCTGTCCCAACTGCGGCACCAGCCTTCCCGGCAACGTCAAGTTCTGTCCCAACTGCGGAGCTCCTGTCCAAACCACAATTGCCCAGAATCCGGCCCCGTCGAATCCGGTTCCGTCGAATCCGGCTCCGGCAGCGGAATCGGATATGCAAGCTTCGGCAACTGCCGGGGAATTTGTATCTTCCAGGTGGACGCTGCCTAAACACCAGCAGGCGCCGCAGCAACCTGTAGCGCAACCGCCTGCAGTGCAGCAGCCATACCAGCAACAGCAGCAATATCAGCCTGCTCAGCAATACCAGCAGCCGTACCAAATGCCCGCGCAAAAAAAGAAGCGCCCGTTGTTGGTACGGGTGCTCCTCGCGCTTGTCATCATAGTAGCGGCCTTTTTCCTGATTACCTTCGTCTGGTGGTTCTTTGAAGGCCTGCTGGGGCTTTAGGACCGACTGTCACACCTTCAGGAAAACGTTCTTCTTGTACAGGAAATACAGGATCAGCCAGCAAATAATGACGTAGCCGATCGCGAAGACGAAGTTAATTTTACAAACGCACAACACGCTTATTATCAAGTGTTTATAATGTTAAGGTAGCGCTCCCGCCCGAGGCACAACAAGACTTTGTAAGTTGCTGATTTTTCAATCACTTTACAAAGTCTTGTTTCTTGTATCCCCAAAATATGGTCGCATTTGGTCACTTTTTTCTTTCAGACCAAAGAACCAAAGAGACCGATAAACAGGAATTTATCCCACTCTTTTCAGAACAAATTCAAAATCACAGTTGAAATAACTGAGCTCCTCTATATCAAACCAAGTTCTGTTTTCATGCCTGACAATCCACAAGTCATCG
>JAEELG010000010.1 GCA_016288775.1 Bacteroidales bacterium
ACTGCGGAGACCTAGATCCTTGAAATTATCAACCTTCACCGTGGCTACCCAATAAAGCACGAAATAACGCTCCTTGTCGGATTCGGCAGCGTCCAAGAGACGATTGAACATATGTGGAACGAAATAGGGATGACATGCGACCTCCATGATGAAGCGGACCTTCATGCGGGTGTCCTTGTGGGTGCCGCAGAAGCCGTCGACCACGAAGAGGCGCTTGCCGGTGAGCTGCTTGATGGCAAGGTCCTTGACCTGCTTCCAGACCTCGAGGGACATCTCGTGGTTGTCGTTCGGATACTCCGGAGTGTTCCACCACACGGTGTCCTTGGAGTTTTCGTCCATCACGATGTACTTGTCCTTGGGGGAGCGGCCGGTGTAGATACCGGTCATCACGTTGATTGCGCCGAGCTCGGTGACGACACCCTTGTCGAAACCTTCCAGGCCGGGCTTGGTCTCTTCGTTGTAAAGAACTTCGTAGGTAGGATTGTAGAGCACCTCGGTCACACCCTCGATGCCGTACTTGCCAAGATTGATTTTAGACATAACTGTATAGAAAATTTTAAGTTTGATTCCAGCCGACAAATTTAATCATTTTTGATTTACAATCAAATAATTCATCCGTCAAAATGGACACTCCGTTTCGAAGTCGTAAGCACCCTCGATCCCCGAAGGGCAAATGTCCCTTGGGGGACGATAGGGGGAAAGCACCTCCCGCAGGGAGGGGCCCGCAAGCGAAGCGCAGTGGGAAGGCGAGCGTAGCGAGGATGGAGAAACGGAGTGTCCATTTTGACGGAATTTTGGTATATTTGTAAGCTATGAAAGGGAAACTGTATCTGATTCCGTCGCCGTTGGGTGAATACGATCCGGCGGAGGTGTTGCCTGCGCCGGTGCTGCAGAGGGCCTGCGGCATCAAGTGCTTTGTGGTTGAGGAAGTCCGCACCGCTCGCCGCTTCCTGTCCGCCGCCGGCCTCAAAGGCCATATCGACGAACTGGAATTCCATACCCTCAACGAGCACACCGCCCCGCAGGAGGTTGATGCCCTTGCCGCCCTGTTCGACAAAGGCGACGTTGGCCTGATATCCGAAGCCGGCCTTCCAGCTGTCGCTGATCCCGGTGCCGCACTCGTTGCGTTGTGTCATCGCAAGGGCATAGAGGTGGTTCCGCTCGTCGGCCCCTCCTCCCTCATGCTGGCGCTCATGGCTTCCGGTCTGAATGGCCAGAGCTTTGCCTTCAGGGGCTATCTTCCCGCAAAGACCGACGAACGCAAAAGCGCCCTCAAGGATGTGGAGCGCCTATCCAAAAGCTTGAATCAGAGCCAGATATTCATCGAGACGCCGTACCGTAACGATTCCCTGATGGCGGACATGCTCAAGATGCTCCAGCCCGGCACGCAGTTGACCGTGGCCGCCGACATCACCCTGCCTACTGCATACATATCCACCCGCAGCGTAGCCGAATGGCGCCGGAGCCCGGTGACCATAGGCAAACGCCCATGCGTATTCATCATACTTGCCTGATATGCAGACTCCGGAGCAGGTACTGAAACGGTGGTGGGGCTATGACGGCTTCCGGCCCATGCAGCGGGAGATTATCGACTCGGCGCTTCAGGGACGCGACACCCTTGCCATCCTGCCTACCGGAGGGGGCAAGTCGGTATGCTTCCAGGTGCCTGCCATGATGAAGGACGGGCTCGCCCTGGTGGTGACCCCCCTGATTGCCCTGATGAAGGACCAGGTGCAGAACCTGGAGGCCCGTGGCATCAAGGCGATCGCCCTGCACGCCGGCATGTCGCGGCACGAAGTGGACCTGGCCCTGAACAATGCCGCATACGGAGAATGCAAATTCCTCTACGTATCGCCCGAGCGACTTGGAACGCAGCTCTTCCACTCATATCTCAACGAGCTGGATATCAACTACATAGTGGTTGACGAGGCCCACTGTATCTCACAGTGGGGCTACGATTTCAGACCAGATTATCTTCAGATAGGGGAGCTTCGCAAAACCGTTTCCGCACCGGTAATAGCATTGACCGCTACCGCAACTCCCAAGGTGGCGGAAGACATTGCGGCGCGCCTCTCGCCCGACCCCGAGCATCCGTCTTTCACGCTCCTGCGGAGCGGATTCGAACGCCCGAACCTCAGTTACATAGTGCGCGAGTGCACCGACAAGGCTGGCACGCTGCTGGACATCTGCCGCGGCGTGGACGGATCAGGGATCGTATACCTACGCAGCCGCAAACGCTGCGAGGACGTGGCTGCGCTGCTTTCCTCGCAAGGCGTAAGCGCATCGTTCTACCACGCCGGCCTGGGCCCTCTCGGGCGCAGCGAGCGACAGGAGGCCTGGAAGAAAGGCGACATCCGCGTGATGGTGTGTACCAACGCCTTCGGCATGGGCATCGACAAGCCGGACGTCCGCTTCGTGGTGCACTGGGAGCCTACCGACAGCCTGGAATCGTACTTCCAGGAGGCGGGGCGTGCCGGGCGCGACGGCAAGCGCTCATACGCAGTGCTCCTGTGGAGCGCTTCCGACTTCACCCACCTGCGGCAGATGCTGGATTCGTCCTTCCCGCCGCTGGAGTACATTGAAGACATCTACCAGAAGATCCACATCCATGCCGGCATCATCTACGAAACCGGAGAAGGCTCCACCATACGCTTCGACCTCGAAGAGTTCTGCAGGCAGAACAGGCTCAACGCTTCCACGGTCCGGAACGCTCTGCGCTACCTTGAGCAGGCGAACCACCTGAGCTTTACGGAAGATGCCGAATTCCCCACGAGGGTGAGGATAACAGCGCCCCGTAACACCCTGTACGATACCGACTTGCCGCATCCGCAGATGATTCCTCTGCTGGAGGCGCTGATGCGCGGCTATCCCGGCATCATGTCATATTCAGTGCCTGTGGACGAAGAGGAACTTGCCAAAGCCTGCGACGCCACGGTGCCCTGGCTTCGGCAGCTCCTGTACCAGCTTTCGCTGGAACGCATCATCAATTACATTCCCGCCGACCGCAGTTCGCTGGTTTATCTCCACCACGACCGCATGGTACCCGGCAATCTGGACCTTAATCCCGAGCGCTACGCATTCCTTCGCGGTAACGCCGAGGCACGCCTGGAGGCGATGGAGGCCTACCTGCAGGACGGCTCTACCTGCCGCTCGCGCCAGCTGCTTGCGTATTTCGGTCAGGAAGAGACCGAAGACTGCGGAAGCTGCGACGTCTGTCGCGCCCGCGGCTCAGAGGACCGCGCCCGAAGCGCCCTCCAGCGTTTTGTAGCCTCCCACCCCGGATGCAGCGTCGCCGACATAAAAGGATTCTGCGACAACCCGCAGAACGGGATGCCGCAGAACGCCATCGAAATCTACCGCCGTCTTCTCGACGAGGGTATTATTTGATAATTCCCAGTTTCTTCAGCAGGGCTTCGGGGGCGGGGTTGTGGCCGCGGAAATTGCGGTAGAGCACGGCCTCTTCCTCAGAACTGCCCTTGGAGAGGATTTCGCGACGGAAAGCGCCGGAGACCTCGGTGTTGAAGATGCCTTTCTCCTTGAACAGGCTGAACGCGTCGGCTTCGAGCACCTCGGCCCACTTGTAGGAGTAGTATCCTGCGGAATAGCCTCCGGAGAAAATGTGGCTGAATGAAGTGGAGAAGCACGTTCCGTCCACCTGGGGCATGAGTGCTGAAGGCTTGAGCACAGACTTCTCGTATTCAACTGTACCTTCGGTAGTTACGCTGGTGCAATCGTTCCATGCCATGTCGAGCGTGCAGTAGTCCAGCTGGCGTACCTGGGTGTAGGCTGCCAGGTAGTTTTTGGTGGCTACAATCTTGGCAATAAGCTCGTCGGGGATGACCTCGCCGGTCTGGTAATGCTTGGCGAATCCGCGCAGATACTCGGGTTCGTAGGCCCAGTTCTCCATAATCTGCGAAGGGAGTTCCACGAAGTCGCGGGCCACGCTGGTGCCTGTGAGGGAGCCGTAGCGGCCTTCCGCCATCATGCCGTGAAGGGAGTGGCCGAATTCGTGCAGGAAGGTGGTGAGCTCGTCGTGGGTAAGCAGCGAGGGAGCGTCGCCGGTGGGCTTGCTGAAGTTGGTCACGATGCTGATTAGCGGGCGCTTTTCGACTCCGTCCTTGATGCTCTGGCCGCGGAACTCGGTCATCCATGCACCGCCCCTCTTGCTGGCGCGGGGGAAGAAATCGGCATAGAACAGCGCCAGGTGGCGGCCGTCGGCGTCCTTCACGTCAAATACCTTTACGTCGGGATGATAACCGGGAATGTCGGGACGCGGGGTGAACTGCAGGCCGTAAAGCCTTGTGGCAAGGCCCAGCACCGCGTCGATGCAGTTCTCCAGCTGGAAGTAGGGCTTGAGTTCGGCGTCGTTCAGGTCGTAATTCGCGGTTTTGTATTTCTCGCTCCAGAAGCTGAAGTCCCAGGGCATGAGGGATGCGCCGTCGAAGCCGTTGGCCTTGGCATACTTATAAATGGCGTCAACCTCCTTGCGCGCTGCGGGGAGGGAAGGATCCATGAGCTCCTTGATAAAGGCGTTTACTTCGGCCGGAGTCTTGACCATGCGCTCTTCGAGCTGGTAATCTGCCCAGGTGGGGTATCCGAGCAGATTTGCAATCTTTATGCGGTGCTCGGCTATATCCTTGATAATCTGCGTGTTGTCATTTTCTCCGCCGATTGCCTTGGAGTTGTATGCGCGGTACATCTTCTCGCGAAGGTCGCGGCGAGTGGAGTACTTCATGAAGGGGCCGTAGCTGGGATAGCTGAGGTCGAACACCCAGCCTTCCTTGCCTTTCTCTTCCGCGGTCTGCTTGCCCAGAGCCACGACGAAGTCGGGCAGGCCTTCAAGTTCAGCCTCTTCGGTGAGGTCGAGGGTGAAGGCGTTGGTGGCAGCCAGCACATTCTTGCTGAAGCTGAGGGTAAGCAGCGACAGCTCCTCGTTGAGTTTTCCGTAAACCTCCTTGTCCTCGGGGGAAAGGTTCGCTCCACCGCGGACGAATCCCTTGTAGCGCTTCTCCAGAAGGCGCATCTGGTCGGGTTCGAGCCCGAGGCTCTCGCGGGCGTCCCAGACTGCCTTAACCTTTTCGAAGAGTTTTTCGTTCAGCGAAACGTACATCTCGAATTCGGTCATCATGGGAGCGACCTCTTCGGCTATCTGCTGGAGGGTCTCGTTGGTCTCGGCCTCCATGAGGTTATAGAAGACGGAAGCAACGTTCATGAGTTTTTCCCCGCCGTATTCCATCGCCTCGATGGTATTGGCGAAGGTGGGCTCGTCGGGATTGGCAACGATTGCGTCAACTTCGGCCTTGGCCTCCTTGATGGCCTCCTTGAAGGCCGGCAGGTAGTGCTCGTTCTTGATTTTGTCGAACTGTGGAGCTCCGTATTCGAGCGGAGATTCGGTCAGAAGGGGATTTTCCATTTTGCAGGATGTGATTGCTGCCGCCAGTGCGAATGCGGCCAGGAGTACTTTTTTCATATGACAATTATTTGATGATTAATCCGTCGTATGCCGGATGCACGCCGTCGGGCAGTATCTTGTCGAACAGTTCGTGCGGGGGCAGGAGGTGGGAGATATGTGTTATATACGATTCTCGTGCGCCGACTCTTTCGAAGAAGTCCAGCACTTCGTGGAGGGAGAAATGAGCATGGTGCGAATCGAACTTTACGCAGTTCATCGTCACCGCCCTGAGCCCTTTGAGTTTCTCGAACTCGCAGTCTTCAAGAAGGTTCATGTCGGTGAGATAGGCAATGTCGCCGAATCGGTAACCGAGCACGGAAAGCTTCTTGACCTTATGGTGCCAGCCCTGTATGGGAATGACCTCCACGCCCGTTCCCGGGGCGGAATGATTCTCGGTATGGCGGTAACCGAAGCCCTTTTCCCAGGTCAGGACCTCATCGGAGGCGTTGGAGTAAACGGTGAACGGGGCACTGCCGTCTATGGTGTGCATGTGCCACTCCGGCGCTCCCTGGTATTTGGGCTCGGCGAAAGCGTAGGCGTATGTGTGACGGAGCGAGTTCTCCACGTATTTCTCGCAATAAATGTTGACGGGATGCCGCTCGCAGAGGTTGAGGGCGCGCGTGTCGTCGAGCCCTCCCACGTGGTCCATGTGGTTGTGGGTGAGAAGGATGGCATCGAGGTGCCGTATGCCTGCCCGGAGCGCCTGGATGCGGAAATCGGGGCCGCAGTCGACCAGGATCGTGAGCCCTCCGTATTCCACCAGCGCCGATGCGCGCAGGCGGGCGTCCCTGGGGTCTGCGGAACGGCAGACCTTGCAGGTGCATCCTATCATGGGAACTCCGGAAGATGTGCCGGAGCCAAGTATCGTCAGCTTTGCTTTCATATCGTTACGTCCACTATCTTGCCGCACAGCGACGCCTCCCAGGGGCGCCGTATGCGTATGTAATTGCCTGTATATCCTTCCATGAATCCCTGGCGGTCGGTGGATTCGAACAGTACCTTCTCACGTATGCCGCGGTTGGCCTGAACGAATTCGGCGTGCAGACGCTCGCAAAGGCCCTCCAGCACCGCCACGCGCTCTTTCTTCACCGCCTCGCTCTGCTGGCCTGGCATATTCGCCGCCGGGGTGCCGGGCCTGCGGGAGTAGGGGAATACGTGGATGAAGGAAGGCCGCACGCGCTCCAGGAACGACACCGTCTGTGCGAAGAGTTCTTCCGTTTCGCCGGGGAGCCCCACCATGACGTCGATTCCGAAGAAGACCAGCGGTTTTCCGGGCGCCTCCATCGCCTTCCGTATGTAGTCGAGCTTCGAGGCGAAGAAATCCGTGGTATAATGGCGCCCCATGGCCTGCAGCAGTTCGTCGGAGCCTGTTTGCAGCGGAATGTGGAAATGAGGCTGGAATTTGGTTCCGGAAGCAATCCAGTCAACGATTTCTTCCGTGAGCAGGTTGGGCTCTATGCTGGATATGCGGTAGCGTTCTATGCCGTCAACGTCGTTCAGCGCCTTCAGCAGGTCCAGGAACGACTCTCCCGTCGTGCGGCCGAAATCGCCGGTGTTCACGCCGGTGAGGACTATTTCCTTTACGCCGAGGGCCGCTATCCTCCTGGCGTTGGCCACGCATTCGGCAACCGGTACATTCCGGCTCTCGCCCCTGGCATAAGGCACAGTGCAGTACTTGCAGTAGTTGTTGCATCCGTCCTGCACCTTCAGGAACGACCTCGTCCGCTCGCCGCTGCTCCATGCCGGAAAGACCATTCCGCCGTCCAGACAGGGTGGCCCCTGAAAATCGTCGCTCCGCGACCCCTCCCTCTTACGTGCAGAGGGTGGCAACGTATTTTCAGGGGCCACCTTGTCTGGACGGCCCGCCAGAATGCCGAGCGTTTCCGGGACTACCAGCGACTTTTCATTGCAACCGAAGACGCGTGCCACGCCAGGGATGCTTTCGTAGTCGGTTCGACGCAACTGAGCACTGCAGCCGGTGACTATCACCACCGCATCGGGATTCACCCGGTGAACCTTGCGCACCAGATTACGGGATTTGGCATCGGAGGTGGCGGTCACCGAACAGGTGTTCACCAGATAGACGTCTGCCTTTGCCGTCCATGGTACGACCTCGAGCCCGGCTTCTTTGAAACCGCGCTCGTAGGTGCTGGTCTCGGCATAGTTGAGCTTGCAGCCGAGAGTCAGGAAGGCTATCTTCTTAACGTTATCCGCGCCCATTCGCATTCGCCTCCTACGGGAGGATTCTTTTTGGAAACAGTTATTTGGAAATGCTCAATTTCAGGCAACTCTTCATGGATCGCATCCGCGATGCGGCAGGTGACGTTCTCGAGCAGCATGGACGGAACGGCCATCTGCCGGGCCACGACAGCATATACCCGGGAATAATCGAGTGTGTCGCACAGGTCGTCGCTGCGCTCGGCATAGGACGTATCGTACTCGCATGAAAAGTCCACGGTGAACTCGTTGCCTTGTTCACGCTCGCTTTCCAGGCACCCGTGACGGGCGAAAAACTTCATGCCGCATAGTTCTATCCGTCCCATTGTCATTCGTTTATGATGATGGTCTTCATTTCTTTACGCTTCTCGGACTCTACCAGGGCGTCCATGTTCCGGCGCTTGCGTGACGTGAACAGCTGACGGAAGAAATCCTTGACGGAGTTGAATTCTTTCTGGTAGGAAATACCGGCGCCGTTGCGCTGCGTGAAGTCGAGGCTGCTGGAATACTCGTCGGCTGAGTGGGAGAAGAGCTTGAAACGCAGGTCGCCCCGCCTGTCTATCTTGATTTCTATGTCAAGGTCGCCCACCACGTCGCCGTTCGTGCTCTTGGACGTGCTGTAACGCCGGTTGCCTACGGAGCCGTTCACCAGCACCCGGTTGTTGAACAGCTGGGTGGAAACGGCCACGTCGAAGATATCTGTGCCCACCTGATCCTGCTGGTAACCTATGCCGAAGTCAAGCGGGATATCTAGCTTCTGCAATATGTTGTTCAGCTGGCTTGACACTATCTCGCCCACGTTGGAGATTATCATGTTGGTACCGTTCACGACTCCGGTGCCGCCTTCGGGCACGAAGGTGCCGAAGAGCAGCAGGGCCACGAACTGCTTCTGGATCTTGTCCTCGGTGTTGAGGGCGCTTTCCACACTCATCTTCGTGTTCGGGTCAAGGTCGGGTACGTCGATCGAGAACGACACTTCCGGACTGCGCAGCTTGCCGTTGATCTTGATGCCGCACTCCACGATGCGGCGGCTCGAGACTGCGGTGGAGTCGGCTACGAGCGTGGCCAGGGATGTCTTGACGTTGTGTATTGCGTTGATGTCGAGTGTGCTTTCCATCACGTCTCCGTTGAACTTGATGGAACTGCCTTCCTTGATGTCGAATTCCTTGCTGACTATTCCAGGGATGTTGAACAGGTACTTACCCTTGTCGATGTTGTAGTCTCCCTTAAGCTGGAACAGGCTCTTGGCTGTGTTGAGATCGAGCACCACGGAGCCGGAGCCTCCTGCAGTGAGCACGTGCCCGGAATCCTTGTCGATCTCGATGCTGGCGATGACGTCGGGGTGCAGGTTCACCTTGGCGTGCGCCGTGAACTTGGCGGACCGATACACCGGTTCGTCAATGGAGCCGGAAACGTCGAGGGTATCGGCAGGGGGAGCCGTGAAGGTGAGCAGGTCGCTGCCCTGGGCGATCGACGACTCGGGTATGGGCACGTTCACGTTGCCGCTGCCGGCAGTGGAGATATTGGCATCCACGTGCAGAGCGTTGAACGGGCCGGAGATGCGGCTGCTGCCGGAAATGGCCAGGTCGCCGTAGACGTATCCGAGCCTGCCGCTGCCCAGCGTTGGAATGTCGATGGCCTTCAGGCGGTTCATGTCGACGGAGGCGTCCAGATTGAAATTCTTCAGCTCCCTGAATCCCAGTCGTCCCTGCATCACGCCGATTCCGCCGTATTCGTCCTTGATGCCGATATTGTTGAAAAGAAGACCGTTTTCGCCAACGGATGCCGTTCCGTCGAGTATGTAGGTCACGTTGGTGTAGGTGACGCGTCCGCGGACATGGTCCAGTTGCAACTCTTCCCCTGAAAGGTTCATGGCGTTCACGGGGCCTTCGGCCTTTACGCTGCCGCTCAGGCGCCCGCTCAGGTCGGCGATATAGTCCTTCACGAATGCGCCGGCTGCGTCCACATTGAACTTGTCCAGGGTGATACGGGCGTCGACGTTCTTTCCGCGGGTGAAGTACTTGCCGTCGAGCTTCAGCACCCTCGTGTCGCCGTTGTCTCCGGTCATATCCACGTTTATGCACTGGTTGATGTCGTCCCAGTCGCTGAGGAGCCTGAAATCGCCGGCCTCCTTGCCGTCTATGCCAAGCCCCTTCAGTGCAAGGTCGGCCCAGAGGCCTATCTCGTCGGGCAGCGGTGAAAGGAGATTGACGTCGCCGGATATGATGCCCGTGAGAGCCGGGAAGCCGGAGCCCATGAAGTCGTTTACCAGCGAGATGTCCAAGTCGTGCAAGTCTACCCGAAGGGTGTCGATGAAATCCTTCGTTACGACTCCGTTCACGGAAATGCTCTGGGTGTCGCTGGCAAGGCAGAACCCGTCTACGCTCAGAACGGTGTTGCGGAATTTGATTTCCGACGGCTTGAGCTCCCAGGCTTCGTTCTTCACGTGCAGGATCGACGTGAGAGTGCTGAGGTCCACGGCGGTCTTGCCGTCTTCGTCGCGGGTGATAAACGCGTCCAGATACAGCTCGCTGCCCTTGTCGAGCAGGTCGGCGCCTTCGTAATTCACCGCCAGGGTTGCCTTGTTGTCGCTTGCCACGACGCCTGCGCTGGCCTTGTTGAAGCTCATGCTGTTGTATTCGAACATGTCGGCGTTGACAAAACAGCTGAGGGCTCCGTCCTGATTGTCGACTGCGAGGTTGAGGTCGGTGGCGGCAATGCCGTTATAGGATAGGGCGGGGGAGATGACATACCCCAACACTGAGCCTGCGGAGCTGATGTCGAGGCTGGCAGCGGTTCCGCAGGCTATAGACATGCCCGGGAAGAGGAAAGCCAGCAGGCCTTCCGTATCGTGGAAGTTGGCGCTGAAACTCGCGTCCATCGGTTCGGGCGCCTTTTCGTCGTTGCCTGCTGCAAAATACTCCGGCAGCGCCATATCTGTGGTTATGCTTCTCACGTACTTTATCAGCGATTGGAAATCGTCGGGACCGTCGTACTTGGCGTCGATGCATTCGGAGTTCAGGGCAAGTGTGAGCCGGCCTTCAAGCATTCGTGCTTCGGCGTCGATGTCCCCGATCCGGTGACTCCCGTCGTCGTTCGTAAGCATGAGGTCGGAAACGTGGACCTGCATCGGAGCGTTCTTATCGAATCCCCGCTCGCCGACCAGACGGCATGAAATGCGGGATGCGCCGCCGCGGGTGTCGAGGTTGAGGGCTGCCAGATCGACGTCCCGGAGGACTGCAGATACGCGTCCGCTCTCGTTCCCGAGGTCTATTGATGCGTTCAGGTTCAGCGGGGCGGCGGAGTCGTCGCTGCGGATAAACGCTTCGATGGCCTTGTTGTGCATATTGCCGACGAGGGCGAGGTTCTTGTACTCGTGTCCAAGGGCCTCGATGCGTGAAATGTCGGCCTTGGCGTCGCTCACGGTGAAGTTGCCGCCGCCGAATCGTACTTTGGCCTCTGCGGTGAGGTCGCACTTGCCGAAGCTGTCGCTGACCAGGAAGTGTCCGAGGTCGAAATTGTTCGCAACCGCTTCGGTGGAAATGACCGTAGCGCGCCCGCGTTCGGTCAGGTCGCGCGATTTTGCGTATGCCTTAACGCGGCCGAGAGACGAGTTGATGACGGCGTTTGCGTTGAAGTCGTCAAGTTTCCCGGCGGCGTTGCCTGTGAGCGTGAAGACGGTGCCGGGAGCGAATCGCTTCAGGCTCGTGCCGGCTCCGAAGTCTGCCAGGAACTTGTCCAGGGCCTCGGTGGTGAATTTGATCTCCTTTATGTCGGCAGTGAGGTCGGCGGTGCTCATGCGGGGAATGCCCCGGCAGGATCCGCTTGCCTCGGCGCTCAGGCCGTGGGGGCTGGTGAAGACCAGGTTCTCGATGCGGAAATCGGATACGGGACCCTTCATGCGCCCGCTCTGGATGTCGGCGACGGCCGGAATCCCATAGAACGTGCCGCCGGAATAATTGCTTATGGATGAAAGCACCAGGTGGCTGGGCCCCAGGGTTATGTCAAGATCTACGTCCCTCAGGAAATTGCCCCAGCTGGACGTGCTGTCGTAACTCAGGATGACCTTGTCGAAACGCATCCGGCTGCCGTCGTTGTCGGAGAAACGGAAGTTGTCGACGATGGTCTTGCCCCTGCCCACTGCGCAGCTTCCGGATGCTCCGTAGACTTCGTAGCCGCTCTTTTCCTTCATGTCGAGCCTGTCCACGACTGCCTTGCAACGGCCGTCCGCGAACGAAATGTCGTGGCCCTTCAAGTCGAAGACAAGGTCCATGTCGGTATAGGCGATACCATGTTCGCGCAGGGAAGGATCCGATGATGCGTTCTGCAGGCGGAAATGCCCGTTCTTGACGTGCACCTTGTTGATTGTCAGCAGGGTGTCAAGCGACATGGGCGTGTCGTTCTCGGAGCCGCCGAGACGCAGTATCCTGGTAAGGTTGGTACCGTATGTGGAATCGGGTTCGCTGACCAGATGGAAGAGGGCGTCTTCGACATCCACCCTGTCAAGGTGCAGGCAGCGTTTCTTCAGCAGGGTTTTGAGCGATAGGGTGGCGGACAGCTTGCCGATGCTCGCGAGGGTGTCGGCGGGAGCGAACATGCTTTTGGAATACGGATGCCGGTCGAGTATCACGACGTCCTTCACGGTCACGGCGTTGAAGGGGTGCAGCTGGACTGCGCCAATCTTAACCTCTCCGTCGATGGAATCCTGGAGCATCGAAGTCACCTTGCGCGCCAGACCCGTCTGCACTGCTGGGAACTGCAGTGCAAACAGCAAACCCAGCAGGAGAAGGATGAGCAGTCCTGCTATGTGCGCGCCTATGTATCTCTGTTGTCCGATGACTTCAAATGCTATAATCCTACAAATTTAGTAAATATTTATTAAATTTGCAGTCCTGCAGCGTGCAATTGTTATGGCTGATATCATTCTCGGAATCGAGTCTTCGTGCGACGACACTTCGGCAGCCGTCATCCGCGACGGATGGCTGCTGTCAAATGTTATCGCCTCCCAGGATGTCCACAAGGCATACGGAGGCGTTGTGCCCGAGCTTGCTTCACGGGCTCACGAGCTGAATATCGTTCCCGTGGTGAGCGAGGCGCTGTCGCGTGCCGGAATTGCTCCGTCTGAGCTTACCGCCATCGCTTTCACACGCGGTCCCGGGCTTCTCGGCTCGCTGCTGGTAGGCACTTCGTTCGCCAAGGCGATGGGGCTGGCTCTTGACATCCCTATAGTCATGGTGAACCATCTCCACGGGCACCTGATGGCCGATTTCATACGTCAGCCGGGCAAAGAGGTGAACGAACCTTCGTACCCTTACCTGTGCCTGCTTGTGAGCGGCGGCAATTCCCAGATCGTAAGGGTGGATGCGCCCCTGAAGTTCACCATACTCGGGCAGACCATCGACGACGCAGTGGGGGAGGCTTTTGACAAATGCTCCAAAATGATGGGTCTGGGCTACCCGGGTGGTCCTGTAATCGACAGACTGGCGGCGAACGGCGACCCAAAGCGCTTCAAATTCGCCAAGCCGCACATCCCCGGCCTCGATTATTCCTTCAGCGGCGTCAAGACTTCGCTGCTTTATTTCGTGCGCGACGAGATTGCACGCGACCCCGAATTCATGGAGAAGAACAAGGAAGATATCTGCGCCTCCTTCCAGAAAACGCTTATCGACATCCTGATGGACAAACTCGTCAAGGCCGCAAAGCAGACGGGCATCAGGGACATTACCGTAGGCGGCGGCGTCAGTGCCAACAGCGGCCTGCGCAAGCGCATCGTGGAAGAGGGCAGGAAGCGCGGCTGGCGCACCTTCCTCCCGGAATTCAAATTCACCACCGACAATGCCGCCATGATTGCGATTGCCGGCTATTATCATTATCTTGCAGGGGAACGCACTCCCCTTGACGTTGCGCCGGTGTCGAGGATGTCGGATTTTTGAAAAAACTTTGCTAAATTGCAAGGTTTTTGTTTCAAAAATCTATGAGCGTAGGCAGAATCGACCTTGTGCGAAGCTCCTTTGAAAAAAAAGCTCCGCTTTCCGAACCCATCGACAAACGGGTTACCGACATTTTCGGCGAGCTGGTCTTCGACCGTGCCAAAATGCACAAGTATCTTGAACCCGACGCGCTTTCAAGCCTTCTTGACTGCATCGACAAGGGCAAGGCCCTTGACCGCAAGACCGCCGACAAGGTGGCAGCCGGAATGAAAGAATGGGCCCTGGAGCATCACGTAACCCATGTTACACACTGGTTCCAGCCCCTCACCGAAGGCACCGCCGAAAAGCATGAAACAATGCTCGAATACGACGGCCTCGGTTCCATCGAGGAGCGTTTCGACGGCAGCTCGCTCATCCAGCAGGAACCGGACGCGTCGTCATTCCCCAACGGCGGAATACGGGCCACATTCGAAGCCCGCGGATATACCGCATGGGATCCCACTTCGCCCGTGTTCATACAGGGCGATACACTCTGCATACCAACGATTTTCGTTTCCTATACCGGCGAGGCCCTGGATTACAAAACCCCTCTCAAACGAGCCCTCAAGGCCGTTTGCGAATCGGCTCTTCCGATTTGCCGCTTGTTCGATCCCTCCGTTTCGAAGGTCTATTCCTATCTGGGCTGGGAGCAGGAGTACTTCCTGGTCGACGAAGCGCTTTATGCTTCACGCACGGACCTTATGATAACCGGGCGGACACTAATGGGACACATGTCATCGAAGAGCCAGCAGCTCGCCGACCATTATTTCGGGGCCATTCCAGGCCGCGTCGCCGCCTTCATGCGCGATTTGGAACTGGAGGCCCTGCGCCTTGGCATCCCCGTCAAGACCCGCCACAACGAGGTGGCTCCCAACCAGTTCGAACTTGCACCGGTTTTCGGCGAGGCCAATCTGGCCAATGACCAGAACCAGATACTTATGAACCTTATGGCCACCATTGCCCGGAAGCATTCTTTCGTCGTGCTTCTGCACGAGAAGCCGTTCGAGGGCATTAACGGCTCAGGCAAGCACAACAACTGGTCGCTTGGCACCGACACGGGTGTCAACCTTCTCGCTCCGGGCAAGGACGCCAGGGGCAACCTGCAGTTTATCATATTCCTGGTGAATTCCCTGGCGGCAGTGCAGAAACATAATGCTTTGCTGAAGGCGAGCGTAGCCAGTTCCGGCAACGAGCACCGCCTGGGTGGGCACGAGGCTCCTCCCGCAATCATTTCCGCATTTCTCGGACGCACCATGACGGAGGTGCTGCACAAGCTGCTCGAACTGCCTTCCGGCACTCCTGTCGAGATTGCAGGAAAGAAGGGGCGCAAAGTAGGCCCGGTTGAGATACCCGAGATTTTCCTCGACAACACCGACCGCAACCGTACTTCGCCTTTCGCTTTCACCGGCAACCGCTTCGAGTTCCGTGCCGTGGGCTCCTCTGCCAATTGCGCCGGCGCCCTTACCGTGCTGAACGCCGCCGTAGCGGACCGGCTGACGGAATTCAAGTCCGAACTCGACAAGGAGCTGGCCAAAGGCAAGAAATTCGAAGTCGCGGTAATGGACGTATTGAAGCCCGTCATCGCATCCATCATAGACGTCATCTGCTTCGACGGGAACGGCTATTCCGAAGAATGGGTGCGTGAGGCCGAAAGGCGCGGGCTTGACACCTGCACCTGTGTCCCCGACATGATCGCAGCATATACGGCTCCCGAATCTGTTGCCATGTTCGAGCGTACGGGCGTATTCTCCGGCCGCGAGCTGCAGGCCCGCAACGAGGTCAAGTGGGACACTTATTCGAAAAAGATACAGATAGAGGCTAAGGTAATGTCGCGGATGGCGGTGAATCACATCATTCCAGCCGCACTCGAGTACAAGGCCAGGCTTCTCAAGGGGTTGAACGACAACCTGGGAGTGTTTGGCAACACCGAGAACTGCACTTTCGAGCTGAAGGCCGTCGAAGAGATTTCGTCTCTGGTGGAAGAGTTGAGAATACAGGTAGATGAGCTTCAGGCTGCCCTGGCGGATGCCGGGAATGCTCCTGATTCATATTCCGCCGCAATGAAGAACTCCGGAGTAGCCGCAAGGCTGCGCAGGCTGCGTGTTCCCATAGACCGCCTGGAGGAGATAGTGGACAACCGTATCTGGCCGCTGCCGAAGTATCGTGAATTGTTGTTTATAAGTTAACCGCCTATGAATCTGATGGCCAGGCGCATCAGCAGTATATTGCTGATCTGCAACAGTTACGACAATTTCTCCCTGGAGGAGGACGGGCGTCTTGACGTCAAGATTGCGAGCGAGTACGCCGACTTGAACCTGAGCAACCCGCCCCGCCTGCGCAGGGTGGAGACGACTTCCGACGCACTCGACCTGCTGGCGGCAGGGGAGCGCTTCGACCTGGTGCTGACCATGTACTATGTCGGCGAAATCAGTGTCTTTGACTTTGCTCCCAGGGCCAAGGCCTTCGATCCGTCGATGCCTATCGTCCTGCTGTCGTCATTCTCGCGGGAGGTTTACCGCAGGATCGAAGAATCCGGGCACGAAGGGCTGGATTACGTGTTCTGCTGGAATTATTCCACCGACCTCATCATCGCCATAATCAAGTTGATGGAAGACAGCATGAACGCCGCGCACGACGTGCTGGAATGCGGCGTCCAGGCTATCCTGCTGGTGGAAGACTCGGTCAAATACTACTCCACCTATCTGCCGGCATTGTACAATCTGGTGCTCCAGCAGAACCGGAATGCCATTACGGACGCATTGAACGAGCAGCAGCGCTACCAGCGCAAGCGCTCCCGTCCCAAGATACTGATGGCCACCAACTATACCGATGCGGTGGCCCTCTACGAAAAGTTCAAGCGCAATCTGCTCGGCGTCATATCCGACATAGGTTTCGTGCTGCATGCCGGCGACAATCCCTCCACCGAGAAAATCGATGCGGGCGTGGATTTCTGCAAGCTCGTACGCAGGGACAATCCGAGAATGCCGTTCCTGATGCAGTCGTCGCAGGAGAGCATGCGTTCAGTGGCTGCCAAGCTGAAGGCGGGATTCCTCCTCAAATCCTCCAAAACCCTCACCCAGGAGCTGGGAGAGTATATGGAGCGCGAATTCGGATTCGGCGACTTCGTGGTGGTCGATCCTGAAACCAAGGCCGAAATCGCACGCGCCCGGGATCTCTACGAATTTGAAAAGCTGCTTTGTTCAATCCCCGCGTCTACCTTCGCACGGCTGACCGACAATAACTATCTGTCCAAGTGGCTTTTCGCCCGGGGGCTTTTCAGCATAGGCCGCAAACTCAGCCCCATACGCAACGAAGACTACGACGATGTGGAAACGCACCGCCGCGATATTATAAACGTGATTCACGATTACCGTATCGCACAGGCCCAGGGAGTGGTGGCGGCTTTCAATCCCGACACCTTCAACGATGCCATCTGGTTCTCGCGCTTCGGGGACGGAAGCATAGGCGGCAAGGCCCGCGGACTGGCGTTCCTGAACGACATCCTCTACAAATACAAACTGTACGACAAGTGGGAGGCTGTCCGCGTTACCGTGCCTCGCACGATGGTCATAACGACCGATTTCTTCGAGCGTTTTGTCAAGGAAAACGGCCTCAAATATGTGATCAACTCCGACCTGAGCGACACGGAACTGCTTTCCGAATTCGTGTCGTCGCCGCTTCCGCGGGAGCTTCTGGACGCCCTGCGCTCTTTCCTGCGCGTGGTGCACCGGCCACTGGCGGTCCGTTCTTCGTCGAAGCTCGAAGATTCCTATCATCAGCCGTTTGCGGGTGTGTATTCGACCTATATGCTGCCGTATGCGCCCAACGAGGACCAGCAGCTCCGCATGCTGTCGAAAGCTATCGCCAGCGTGTATGCGAGCGTTTATTTCGGGCAGGCGAGGAGCTATATCGTATCTTCCGGCAACGTGATTTCCGAGGAGCGCATGGCCATAGTGATACAGGAAATCTGCGGCAGCGAGCAGGACGGATGGTTTTTCCCCACGCTTTCCGGAGTGGCGCGATCCATCAATTTCTACCCGGTGGGTCATGAACTGCCTTCCGACGGCATCGTGAAGCTGGCATACGGCCTGGGTAAGGCTGTGGTCGACGGTGAACAGGTGCTGCGATTCTCGCCGAAGTATCCCAAGCACGTGCTGCAGACGTCGACCCCGGAGCTGACGGTACGCGATACCCAGAGGGTGATGTACGCCATGAACATGCGTCCCGAGAAATTCACAGCCTCCGTCAACGATTCCGTAAATCTGGCCCGTCTGTCTGTGGATGACTGTGCAGGTTTCCCGTCGCTCCGCAAGGTGGCGTCAACCTGGGACCTGGGCAACATGCGTATCGTCGATTCTCCGTATGCGGACGGCCCCAAGTATATCACTTTCGCTTCGATGCTCAAGTACAACACCTTCCCGCTCGCCGAAATACTGCAGGAATTGCTTGAGATTTCCCGGCGGGAGATGAAGTGCGAGGTGGAACTGGAATTCGCAGCCGATTTCCCCAAGGACGGTCCTGCGGTCTTTTCCGTGTTGCAGGTGCGCCCGATCTCGTCGGATTCGCGTTATGCCGAGGTGGACTGGGACAGTATCGACGGCAGCGGCGCATTCCTGAAATCCGAATGTGCCCTTGGTATAGGCAGGATTGAAGGCGTACACGACATAGTCTATCTGAAGCAGTCGGCGTGGGACAAACTCCGGACGGCCGAGATTGCCCGCCAGGTTTCTGAAATCAACGCCCGCATGCGAAACGCCCACGGCAGTTACCTGCTGATAGGTTTCGGCCGATGGGGCACCAGCCAGCCGACATTGGGCGTGCCTGTGGCATGGGGCGACATCTCCGAGGCCCGCGCCATAGTGGAATGTTCCATGGAGAATTTCCAGATCGATCCAAGTCAGGGAACCCATTTCTTCCAGAATCTGACTTCGTTCAATGTGGGTTACATAAACGTAAACCAGTGGGCGAGGCCATCCGAGATGATGGATTTCTCGCCACTGGATTCACTGCTTGCCGTTGAGGAGACGGAATTCCTGCGGCATGTCCGCACTGCCTCGCCGCTCGAAATGTACATCGACGGCAAGACAGGCAGGGCGTTGATTAAGATTATATAGGCAGAATCACGAATACCAGGGCATCCCAGAGTGCGTGACTTACGATGAGGGCCGGAAGGGCTTTCGGGCAAAGCATGTACACGAATCCCCAGACGGCTCCCGCCACAAGTGCGGCCATCACAAGCATGAAGTTGAACGACCAGACATGCACCAGGGCATAGATGACCGTGGTGACGAGGAAGGCCGCAAAACGTGCCTGCCGCCCTTTGAAGATACGGGAAAAAGTACGCTGGACGTATCCGCGCCAGAACAATTCCTCAGCAGGACCTATCAATACCAGCAGCAGTGCGGCTATGCTCCACTGAGGGATGCCGTTTTTCATCGAATACACGGCATCAACCTCCGGACGCGCGAAGTCGAACATCATCGAGGAGAGTTTGTCTCCCACCCAGAAGATGCCCCAGAGAGCAAGCGCGAGCGCTATTCCGCCGAGAATCTGAAACAGCGGCCTTTCGATTCTGAACAATTCCTTCCTGTCGGGAGTAAAGGTCAAGGCCAGCGACGTGAGAATCACCGCCGAACAAGACATCACGAGCCAGAAATTCGGCCGTCCCTGCGTCCAGGGGCTGAACATATAAAACCACAGCAGGGCAGCTGCTGCGACTGCTGCGGTCAGTTTCGAGCCAGCCCGGCTCATAGGAGTCCGGCAACGATCAGGCCGATGGACAGAAGGCCGGAAAAGACTGTCTGGAGTTTTGCGGAACCCTGATCCAGACCACCCATGGCAGCTATGCCTTCTGCGTCATATCCTGCAGCCTTTTTGAAGTTCTTCCATGCAGGAACGATTGCGACAAGGCATATGAGAGCAAGGGGATGAAGCCATCCGGCTATTACGTATGCGATTATGCACACAAACGGAATTACCATGTATGCACGGTACAGAACGCTGGACGCCTTGCCTCCGATAAGCATGGCAAATGTCTTGATTCCTGCAGCCCTGTCGGTCTCGGTGTCGAAAGTGTTGTTGGCATGGAGTACGGAAACCGTAATCAGCCCGACAGGCAGCGAAAGCATCAGCGTTTCCGGGAGGAAGCTGCCGGTAATGGCATAAGCGGTGCCGAGCACGGTCAGCATTCCGAAAATGATGAATATGTCAAGGTCGCCCAGGGCATGATACTTAAGGAAAGAATACAAGGCCGTGAGCAGTACTCCGGCGCCGCCGACTATCAGCAGTCCGGGGCCGCTCAGAAGCGTTATGACTATCCCCGCAGCGCATCCGACAACAAACAGGATCACGCTGAACCAAAGATACTCACGGGGCTCGAACTTATGGAAAACCAGGTTGGGCACCGCAAACGCATTCTCGTTGTCCACACCCGTACGGAAGTCGTACCAGTCGCTGAGCACATTGCCCGCAGCATGCAGGAGCACGACTCCGAGAAGGCATAATACAAATACCAGATAAGACTTGAATTCTGCGGGAACCATGCCCTTGCTGAACAGATAGGCAAAGGTGACAATCACCGGCATGGTGGAAACCGCGAAAGACCAATAGCGGGTTACGATGAACCACTCTTTAACACTGTGCTTCATACTCACTGTTCCTAAACGGATGCAAAGATAGCAAAAAACGTGGTTGGTTATACTGCGGCCGCGATAGCAGCAAGCAGGACTTCACTCAAAGTAGGATGCGCGTGAATGATGTAGCGGGCATTCTTCGCCGTGACGCCAAGGGCGACGAGTACGGCAGCCTCGTGAATGATATCCGAAGCGTGGGCTCCGAGTATGTGAACGCCCAGTATGCGACCGCTTGCCTTGTCGGAAATAACCTTGCACCAGCCGTCGGCCTCACCGGAGGCCACGGCCTTTCCGTTGGCACGGTAATTAGCTTTGCCGACTGAGATTTCCATGCCCTCGCATTCTTCCTCTGTCTTGCCGACGCACGCCGCCTCGGGAACGGTAAAGACAGCGGCCGGCACTACCGAGAAGTCGATTACGTCCTTCTCGCCGAGAATATGGTTGAGGGCCCTGCGCCCCTGCGCCGAAGCCACGTGTGCCAGCATCATGCCTCCTGTAATGTCGCCTATGGCGTAAACGCCGGGAACATTTGTCTGCATGTTTCCGTCAACCGCGATGCCGCGCGGACTGTATTGGATACCCAGGTCGTCAAGGTTTAGAGAAGCCAGGTTGGGCCTGCGCCCCACTGCCATCAGGATGCAGTCGGCTTCGGTCTCGAAAGGCTTGTCGTTCTTGGTCCAGAGCACCTTGTTACCCTCTATTGCCGTGACGCGGGCGGACGTTTCGATTACTATGCCCCTTTTGGCCAAAGAAGCCTTGAGGCGTTTTGCGAGGTCGACGTCAAACCTCGGAAGCACATTGGGGCAGAACTCCAGGACGGTAACTTCGGAACCGAATTTACGGTATATGGAAGCGAACTCCAGACCGATCACGCCGCCGCCTATCACGCAGAGGCGCTGCGGCACTTCGGCCAGTCCCAGCATGGCCGCAGAATCGATTGCCTGGTCAGCGCCCGGAATGGGCAGGGAAGCGCTTACGGAGCCGGTTGCAATGATGACTGCATCACCTTCATATACGGTACCGTCGACCTCTACGCTGCGGCTGTCGCGCAACCTGGCGCGCCCCTGGACAAGGGTGATGAGTTTGTTGCGCATAAGCTGGGCGATTCCGCCCTGAAGCTGGGTTATTACCTCGCGTTTACGCTCCTGGTCGGGCGCATCCATAGCGCACATCGCCTTTGTAGGGATGCAGCCCTCGTTCAGACAGGTGCCGCCGAGGGGGCCGTCGCTTACTATTACTACTTCGATTCCGTGTGCCGCAGCTTCCGCCGCAGTCTCATAACCGCCTGGTCCGGCGCCGATGATGATGATTCTCATATTATTGGATCTACGTCTATGGTTACCCGGGCGCGGCCTCCGGACTTTTTTTCGAAGTCCAGGGCACGGGCCCTCAATTCTTGTTTCCGTTTTGCAAGACTGGCGCCTGGAAGCAGCGTGAGGCGTTCTTTACGGCCCCCGAAGTCTGTATCTATAAGCCGCGTAAATGGCGGCAGCCCGAATTGTTTGCGTTCCTGGAGCAGTTGCTGCAGGATGGTGTCGCCGTCGCGGAACACGGGATGGTCGGATTTCGCGGTCTGGACCAGGAATATGCCGGAGCACTGCTCCCTGAGCATGGCCAGGGTCTGCACGGCTCGCTCGTCCGCCCGGAAATCATCGGCCGGGAACATGGCGTCGGCCTGCAGGACCGCTACCAGTGCGTACTTCCGAAGGTCGGCCAGACGGGCCTGCTGAAGTGTAAGGATATCGACTTCGCGTCCGTCGAAAACGGATGCGACTTCAGCTGTAAGCTCGTCAGGCTTCTCCCATCCGCGAATAAGTGCTATCGGACCATCTGTCCGCGATGCGGTTTCGAGCAGCTTGCGGGAAATGCGCCCCACCATTCCGTTCTTGCGGCGCTCCACACTCACGTCCACGATTTCAACCGGCGGAAGTGAAGTGTCGGAGCGCTGCATCGCGTACTTGCCGGTCAATGCGTTGTGAAGGGATTCAAGTGACGGCGAAGGGGTACCCAGTATCACTGACGCTCCGTGAATGCGCCCCAGCATGACGGCGGCGTCGCGGGCGTTGTAGCGCGGCGAGGGTTCGGTCTGTTTGAACAGCACGTCCTGCTCGTTCTCGACAATTATCAGCCCCAGGCGGCTGAATGGCAGGAACAGGGCGCTGCGGGTGCCTATCACGACCTGTCCGCCGTAGCAGCGGAGGTCGTCGGCAATCCTTCTCCGGCGCGTTTCCGTGATGTGCGAGTTCACGCAGTGCACCTGGTTCGGGAAAGCCTGTCCGAACAACTCCTGCAGCTGTTCGCCGGCGGCGATTTCAGGGGTGAGTACAAGTGCGTTGAGCCCGAGGTCGAGAGTCTCCCGGCAACGGCGCAAGTACTCTTGATGGCGGGCGCCTCCTATCATCAGAACCGGCTTGCCGCAGGCCGGCTTGGCAACTTCTCCGTCGGGGATCCGCGTCAACGCATCGATCTGCCGTGCAATGGCGTCGCGTTCGGCTTCAAGGCGTTCCCGTACGCTGTCTTTGTGCTTCCGGGTAAGGGCTTCTTCGCGTACGGCCAGGCGCTGGCGCAGGCGCTCGAGTATGCTGGCCGCCTTCTGCTCGCTCAGCAGCTTGCCGGCCGGATATGCCGCCTTGTACACCTCTCCAATGGTGCAGAGGTAGTACGAAGACAGAAAATCCCAGAACTCCAGTTCGGCGGCGCTGACCGGGGGGAGGTCGCTGCGGACTTCAAGCACATCCTGAATACGCGACGCTCCTATTTCCGGCGTCACGCCGGTCTTCCAGACTACGCCAATGTACTTCCTGTGGGCGAAAACCACGGATACCCGGGCTCCCGGGGCAGGGCCCGAAGGGCAGCGGTAGAAAGGCATCCATTCTAGCCTGAGAGGCAGGATGACCTGTATGTAATTCTCCCCGTTCATCGAAATACAAAAATATCAAAAATAATTTGTAAAGTCTCAAAATATTTCTACCTTTGCACTCCCGCGATGGGAAAAGGTGCTGTAGCTCAGGTGGTAGAGCAATGGACTGAAAATCCATGTGTCGCTGGTTCAACTCCCGCCAGCACCACTCAAACGAAACGGTCTCAGGAATTGAGGCCGTTTTTTGCATTTATTCCAAATTATGATTACTTTTGTAACCCGGTTAGATCTAATCGGGGTTTTTTATGTCCGTATGTATGCATGACACAAGCCTTCGTTTTGTCGGCTTGGAGGAAGACACAAGTGTGTTCGAACTGCAGTCCAGTCGGTTTTTAAACCGCTACTTCATTCTAAGCAGTCCGGGAACCCGCCACCTGATGGCATTTCCCGAAGTCGTGGGATTCGATTCCTATCTGTCAATGCTTCCGGCAACCGTCGCCGCCCTTCGCCACCAGTTCCAACAAGGCAAGGGCGGCGATGTCGATATTCTGACCATACTCCGCGGAGGCCTGAATTACCCGGCCGAGGAGGCCTGCCACCGCACCGGCATACGGGTAAGGGACATCCATTTCGTCTCCTGCGAGCGCATCATCGAGGACCATGTCATCACAGGCCTTGAAATCAAGTATGAGAAGCTCCGGGTGAAGAAAGACTGCACCCTCGTAATCGGCGACATCATTGCTACCGGCGACACCCTGCGCCTGTGCCTGGAGCAGGTGGTAGACCGTTTCCGCCGACGTGGCGGCAGCATACGCAAGATTATCTTCTTTACCATAGGCGGCACGAGGGCTATCGACCTGATGGAAGAGAAGACTCCGGAAATCAGAAAGATATTCCCCGATTTCGAGGGCTTTGAATGCTATTTTTACGAAGGGATCTTTACCGTATACCAGGATACCGGAGCCTCGGGAATCAATGTCCCGGACATAGACTTCGGGTGGAAAGGCGGCGTGGTCGCTCCTGAATTCCGGAGGTTCGTAATGGACCATCCGTATTCGCTGCTGGAAAAATGCATCATTTATGACGGCGGGGCCCGCAGGTATGAGATTCCGGTTCACTTCCATGAGGCGCTGGAGTACTGGGAGGGCATATGGGGACGTGCTGCAATCATAGACCCGGCAGCCCTTGTGGCAGAGAAACTGGGTTTCGACAAGCCCATGACGTTTGCCTGCTGGCTGGACCTCAACCGCTACGCATGTCTTGAGAACGACGGTCTCGAGCAGTTGTGGAACGATGAAACGGCCCTGTTGCAGAACTCTGCAGCCCTGTCGCTGGAGACCATCGCCATGCAACGCATCCAAGCTATCAACATTTATTTAAAACAATATGAATAGCAAACAGAAAATCGACATCGACTACACCAACAAGGTCGTAGACAACAAAGGTCGCAAAAGCAACTTGAGCATGTTCATGGTCATGCTCGGATTCACCTTCTTCTCCGCCAGCATGTGGGTTGGCCAGCAGCTGGCCGCCGGACTTACGTGGCAGGGATTTGTATGGGCCCTGATCTTGGGCGGAATAATCCTGGCCGCATATACCGGAGCCCTGGGGTGGATAGGTGCAGAAAGCGGTATGTCCCTGGACATGTTGTCCCGCCGCAGTTTCGGCACCAAGGGCAGCTGGCTGCCCAGCGCCATGATCAGTTTCACACAGACCGGCTGGTTCGGAGTTGGCCTTGCAATGTTTGCTATTCCAGTCGCAAAGGAGCTGCTGGGACTTGAAGTCACTCCGGATTCCATGCCCTGGCAGGGCTATCTTCTGGTCGGCATAGCCGGTATCCTGATGACCGCCAGCGCCTACTTCGGAATCAAGAGCCTGACCATTGTCAGCTACATTGCCGTTCCTGCGGTTGCCATCCTCGGTACTGTTGCCATGATTATGGCCGTCAGCCACGGCGATTCGGGACTGGTGGAGCAGTTCGCAAAGGGCACCAAGGATATGGGAATCATTGCCGGAGCCGGATTGGTGGTGGGCAGTTTCGTTTCCGGAGGTACGGCCACGCCCAACTTCACGCGCTTTGCCAAAAACGGCAAGGTCGGACTGATCATTACGGTCATCGCCTTCTTCCTGGGCAACAGCCTCATGTTCCTGTTCGGCGCCGTTTCCAGCATCTACGTGGGTGGCAACGACATTTTCGAGGTGATGCTCAACCTGAACCTCTTCTATCTGGCCGTTCTCGTACTTGGACTTAACATCTGGACTACCAACGACAACGCCCTCTACACGGCAGGCCTGGGCCTTTCGAACATCTTCGGCCTTTCAAAGAAGACCATGGTGATCATCTCAGGTATCATCGGCACCGTGGCCGCCGTATGGCTGTACTGGAACTTCTGCGGATGGCTCAATGTGCTCAACTGCACCTTGCCTCCAGTGGGAATAATATTAATCCTCCACTACTTTACCAACAAGGGCAAGGAAGTGAAGGAAAAGGTCGTAGACTGGAGTGCGGTGCTTGGTGTCGTTGCCGGAGCCGTGGTGGCCAACCTGGTTCACTGGGGCTTCGCCTCGATCAACGGAATGGTAATAGCCGCCCTCTGCTGGGGCATCGGGCGGCTGATTCAGAAACGGTAACCGGATAGGAGACCGTTATTCAAGCCTTTTGAGGATCTCTTCTGTCTGGGCCTCGTAGCCGGGCTTGCGGAGAAGTGCGAACATGTTCTTCTTGTAAGCTTCCACGCCAGGCTGGTTAAAAGGATTGACGCCCAGCAGATAGGCGCTGATTCCGCAGGCCGCTTCGAAGAAGTAGAAGATCTCTCCTACACAGAACTCGTCCACGCGTTCGATGGCAATCTCGATCTGGGGAACGCCGCCGTCGATGTGGGCGAGTTTTGTACCCAGGGCTGCCATTGCGTTGCAGTGCTCCACGTGCTGGCCTGCCAGGTAGTTGAGCTGGTCGAGGTTCTGTTCGTCGCTGCCGATCACCACGCTGCGGTTCGATTTTTCCACGTTCACGACAGTCTCGAACATGCAGCGGTCGCCGTCCTGTATGAACTGGCCGATCGAGTGCAGGTCGGTGGTGAAGTTGGCGGATGCGGGGTAGATGCCCTTGCCGTCCTTGCCTTCGGACTCGCCGAAGAGCTGTTTCCACCATTCGCCGAGGAACATCAGGCGGGGGTTGTAGGTAACAAGCACCTCAACCTTTTTGCCCAGTTCGAAATACTGCAGGTTGCGCATCGCGGCATACTGGATCGCCGGATTCTCCGCATTGCGGACGCTGACCTGCGCCTTTGCGGCAGCGGCGCCCTTGAGCATGGCGCGCACGTCGTATCCGGCTACGCAGATGGGCAGAAGTCCGACGGGGGAGAGGACGGAGAAACGTCCACCCACGTTGTCGGGAACCACGAAAGTGCGGTATCCTTCCTGAGTGGAGAGGGTCTTGAGGGCACCCCTGACGGCATCGGTCACGGCTACGATGCGGGCGGATGCCTCTTTCTTGCCGTAACGCTTCTCGATGTGCTCCTTGACCACGCGGAACGCCACTGCGGGCTCGGTGGTGGTGCCGGACTTGGAAATCACTATGCAGGCTACGTTGCTCGCTTCGGCTAGATCCATCATCTCGGCGAGATATTCCTCGCTGAGGTTGTTGCCGGCGAATACCACGCGCGGCTTGGCGGGATCGTGCATGAACTGATGGTTCAGGGCCTCGAGGGCGCAGCGGGCACCGAGGTAAGAGCCGCCGATGCCGATGACGACCACGAGGTTGACGCCGCGGGCCTTCCAGTCGTCGCGCACGGCTTCGCAGGCCTGGATAAGCGATTCGGGTGTTCCGTCGGGAAGCGTCTTCCAGCCGAGGAAGTCGTTGCCGGCGCCGGTTTCCTTGTCGAGTACATCGTATGCGGCGAGCGCCTTTTCTACATATTTCTGATAATCTGCGTCTTTAACGAAGCTGTTGCAGCCTTTCAAATTGACTTTTACCATAGGGATATCGTTGTTAATTGTTTGTTCTCTTCATTTGTATTCCTTGTCGCCGAGCAGTTGACGGACGAGCAGTGGCTCGTTGGTGGTGATGGCGTCGACGCCGATTTCGATCATCCTGTTGATGTCGTCTTCCTTGTTCACCGTCCATGCGTTCACGGACATTCCGCGGTTGTGGGCGTTCGTTATCCATTCGGGATGAGCCCTGAACATCTTGTAATGATAGTCGACGCCGTTGATGCCCTGCCCGCCGTAGATGTCGGGATTATGGTCGCCTATGGGATCCATGGAGAGGAACTGGTTGATGAACTCGGGGCAGAGCTTTGCCACCATGTCGCACATGTATTTGCTGAAGGTTATGAATACGACGCGGTTGGGATCGTAAAGCTTGTGTACCTTCAGCGCCGCCAGCGTCTTGCCTACGAGCATGTCTTCGCGGTCCTCTGACGGCTGTTTCTTGAGCTCGATCACAAGCTTGGTAGTCTTGCTCTTTGCCGCCTGGTCGAGGTATTCGTCCAGGGTGGGACGGCGCTCGCCGTTGGGCAGCAGGTCGCTGGCGAAGTCGGCGAAATTATGAGTGGCTATCTTCTTGCCTTCGATAGTGGGGTCGTGGTTTACGATTACCACGTCGTCGGCGGTAATGTGGATGTCGCATTCACTGCCCCAGAGTCCCGCGTCCTGGGCGGCTTTGAGAGACGCGATGGAGTTCTCGCTCATGCCGCCTGCCTCGCTCTTCCAGAAGCCTCGGTGGGCGACGATCGCAATCTGGCCCTTCTGGTCGATTACCGGGAAGCCGGTCTGTGGACTGTAGGTAAGTTTCTTTGCCGATGAACAACCCGCGACTGCGAGTACAACTGCGGCGATTGCCGAAATTTTGAAACAAAGATGCATGGTTATGTATTTTAGTCCTACAAAAATACCAAAAAAAGATTATATTTGCGCTACCACATTATGAAAAAGTTTATCCTTGCACTAGACCAGGGAACAAGCAGTTCCCGAGCTATCATTTTCGACCACGACGGCAATCCCTGCGCCGTCAGCCAGAAAGAATTCACCCAGTATTTCCCCAAACCCGGATGGGTGGAGCACGACCCCGAAGAAATCTGGGCCAGCGAATCCTCGGTAATGATGGACGTGGTGTCCAAATCGGGCATCGACACCGCTGAGATCGCCGCCATCGGCATCACCAACCAGCGTGAAACCACCATAGTCTGGGACGCCGAAACCGGCAAACCGGTGTACAACGCCATCGTGTGGCAGGACCGCCGCACCTCCGAGTACTGCGACTCTCTCAAGGCGCTCGGCCTTACGGAGAAGGTCCGCGACAAGACCGGCCTGCTCATCGATGCCTATTTCAGCGGTACCAAGATACGCTGGATACTCGAGAACGTCGAGGGCGCCCGCGACCTTGCACGCCAGGGCCGCCTGCGCTTCGGCACCGTGGACTGCTGGCTTATCTGGAAGCTCACCGAGGGCCGCGTGCACTGCACCGACGTGTCCAACGCGTCCCGCACCATGCTCTTCAACATCCACACGCTGAAGTGGGACGAGGAACTCCTCGACCTTCTGGGCATCCCCATGTCCATGATGCCGCAGGTACGCTCCTCCAGCGAGGTTTACGGCAGCTGCGAAATGCTTGGCGGCGTGCCCGTCGCAGGCGCTGCGGGCGACCAGCAGGCCGCACTGTTCGGCCAGATGTGCACCGAGCCCGGCGAGGTCAAGAACACCTACGGTACCGGATGCTTCCTGCTGATGAACAGCGGCTCCAAGGCGATACGATCCGAGAACAAGCTGCTCACCACCATCGCATGGAAGATAGGAGACCGCGTGGACTACGCCCTCGAAGGCAGCGTGTTCGTGGCCGGATCCATAGTGCAGTGGCTGCGTGACGGCCTTGGCATCATCAAGAGCTCCTCCGATATCGAGGCCCTTGCCATGCAGGTCCCCGACAACGGCGGAGTGTATCTTGTCCCCGCCCTCACCGGCCTCGGCGCTCCTTATTGGGACCCGTATGCCAAGGGAACCATCACCGGCATCACCAGGGGCAGCACCGCGGCGCATATCGCCCGTGCGGCGCTCGAGGGCATCGCTTTCGAGACCATGGATATCGTGGACGCCATGCGGAAGGACGCCGGAGTGGCGCTCCGCTCCCTCAAGGTCGACGGCGGCGCTTCCCGCAACAATCTCATGATGCAGTTCCAGTCCGACATCCTCGGCACCGAGGTGGTCCGTCCCGTGGTCACGGAGACCACCGCACTCGGAGCATCCTACCTTGCCGGCCTTGCAGTAGGCTTCTGGGGCTCGATAGAGGAGCTCAAGAGCCAGTGGAAAGCGGAGCGGACATTCCGTCCCGAGGCCCCTGCAGAGACAGTCTCCAAATCCATTGCCGGCTGGCGTGATGCAATTTCAAGAACACTAGTCAAATAATCGATAATATGGAACTTCTGACCAAATGCCTTTTTGAGCTGGTCGGCACCTTCGTGCTGATCCTTCTCGGCGACGGAGTCGTCGCCTGTACGACTCTCAAGAAATCCAAGGGCTTCGGCGGCGGATGGGTTGTGATAACCCTCGGCTGGGGCCTTGCAGTGATGTGCGGCGTTTTCATCGCGGGCCCGTATTCCGGAGCTCACCTGAATCCTGCGGTTACCCTCGGCCTCGCTGCCGCCGGCAAGTTCGCCTGGGCAGAAGTGCTGCCTTACATCTGCGCTCAGATGATCGGCGGCCTGCTCGGCGCAATCGCCGTGTTCCTGTTCTACAAGGACCACTTCGACTCCACCGAAGACGCCGATACAAAACTGGGTGTCTTCTGCACCATGCCGGCAGTGCGCAACGAATGGCGCAATTTCTTCTGCGAGGCTCTTGCAACCTGGCTCCTTGTCTTCGTGATCCTTGTCTTCTCCACCGCTGAGAACGTGGTGATCGGCATGGGCAGCCTCGGCGCATTCCCTGTGACCATGCTCATCATGGCAATAGGCATGTCGCTCGGCGGAGCCACCGGTTATGCCATCAATCCCGCCCGAGACCTTGCCCCCAGGGTGGCCCACGCCATCCTGCCCATAGCAGGCAAGCGCGACAGCGGCTGGTCGTACAGCTGGGTTCCCGTGGCCGGCCCGCTCGTGGGCGGTCTCGTCGCAGCCCTCTGTTTCGTGCTGATGTATTGATTGTTCCGATACCTTTGCCTTGCAGTATAGGCAGGAGGAGGGTGCCGAAGGCTGTTTTTCAGCCTCAGCGCCCTCTTCCTGCATCAAGGGAACCACACAAATACTTATGAACAATGATTTGTGGAAAAAAATATTTCGCCGTAATGCATTAAAAGAGTAACTTTGTGTCGAAGTGTGTATACTGCTATGAAGAAAAAGATTTACTCTGGAAAAACCAAGGACGTATTCGCCTTGGAGAATGGCAACTATCAGCTCAAGTTCAAGGATGATTGCACCGGCAAGGACGGAGTGTTCGACCCGGGCGAGAATTCTGTAGGTCTCACGATTGAGGGCGTCGGTGATATCAATCTCCGTATGTCCATCTATTTCTTCGAAAAGATCAACGCCGCCGGCATCCGTACCCATTATGTGTCCGCCGACCTCAATGACACCACAATGGAGGTGCTTCCCGCAAAGGTTTTTGGCCACGGACTGGAGGTTATCTGCCGCCGCAAGGCTGTTGGCAGTTTCATCCGCCGCTATGGTGAGTACATCGAGCCAGGCACCGACCTCCCCGATTACGTGGAGATGACCTTCAAGAACGACGCCAAGGGCGATCCCCTGGTGACGAAGGACGGTCTGGTGGTTCTCGGCGTGATGTCTGAAAAGCAGTATGACGACATCAAGGAGATGACCCGCCTCGTGACCGGCATCGTTGCTTCCGAAATGGCAGCCCGCGGCATGGAACTCTACGATATCAAGTTCGAGTTCGGCTACGATCCCGCAGGGGAAGTGATGCTCATCGACGAAATCGCTTCCGGAAACATGCGCGTCTACAAGGACGGCAAGTATATCGAGCCTATGGCCCTTTCCCGCCTGTTTTTCAAATAGGGTATGAAGGTCAGCATCATAATGGGCTCCAAGAGCGACTGGGGGGTGATGTCCGCCGCCTGCACCACGCTCGAGGAATTCGGCGTACCATACGAAAAGAAAGTGATCAGCGCTCATCGCACTCCCGGCTTTTTTATGGAATATATGTCGGGAGCGCGCGCACGCGGCGTGGACGTGGTCATTGCCGGCGCGGGCGGTGCCGCACATCTGCCTGGAATGGCTGCAGCCCTGACCTCCCTTCCGGTTATTGGCGTCCCTGTCAGGAGCGCTGCCCTGAACGGCCTGGACTCGCTTCTTTCCATAGTCCAGATGCCCTCCGGCATCCCGGTGGCTACAATGGCCATCGACGGGGCGAAGAATGCCGCCCTTTATGCGGTGGCGATGCTTGCACTCCACGACCCTCAGCTCGCTGAAAAATTGGAGGAATTCCGCCGGAAACAATCGGAAAAAGTCTTGCAGACAGAGCTTTAGACGATGAAAATACACCGCATTTACGTAGAAAAGTATTCGGAGTTTCAGGTAGAGGCACGGAGCCTTCTTGAAGAATTCAACGAAAACCTTTCTCTGGGCCTCCGTTCCCTCAGGCTTCTGAACGTATACGACCTGTTCGGATTCAGTGACGAACTGCTTGAGCAGTGCCGTTACACGGTGTTCGGCGAGAGGGTTACCGACCTGGTCAGCGACAGCTGCCCTCTCGAAGGACGCCGCTACCTGGCAGTCGAGTACATCCCCGGACAGTTCGACCAGAGGGCTTCCTCCGCGGTCGACTGCGTGCATCTCATCGATCCCGCGGCCGACGTTCAGATTCGCTCTTCGCGCCTGCTGATATTCGACGATGACATCTCCGACGCAGCCCTGACGGCAATCAGGCATTACTTCATCAATACCGTGGAGTCCCGCGAGAAGGACCTGTCGCGGCTGGAAGCTCCCGGCAAGGCGGAGGTGAGACCGCTGGAGGTGCTGGACGGATTCATCGGAATGCAGCGCGGGGAATATGCCGCCTTCTGCAAGGCTCACGGTCTTGCGATGAACGCCGACGATCTGGGCGAAGTGGTCAAATACTTCTCTGCAGAGGGACGCAACCCTACAGAAACGGAGCTCCGTATTCTGGACACTTACTGGAGCGACCACTGCCGTCACACGACCTTCACTTCCGAACTGGAAGAGATCACCGTTGACGAGTCTTTCGTCAAGGCGGAGCTGGAATCGTCGCTGCAGCTTTTCCGCAGGATGCGGGCAGAGCTTGGCCGGGACAAAAAGCCCGAGTGCCTCATGGAACTCGCAACGATCGGTGCCCGCTGGCTGCGCAAGCAGGGGAAACTCGATGACCTTGAGCAAAGCGAGGAGAACAACGCCTGCAGCATCTACGTAAGTGTCGAAGTGGAAGGGAAACCGGAGAAGTGGCTTCTGCAGTTCAAGAACGAAACCCACAACCATCCCACTGAGATAGAGCCGTTCGGCGGCGCCGCCACATGCCTGGGCGGTGCAATCCGCGATCCTCTTTCGGGGCGTGCCTATGTCTATCAGGCGATGCGCGTAACCGGCGCCGGCGACATCTGCGCTCCTGTGTCTGCCGCCATTCCAGGCAAACTGCCCCAGCGCATGATCAGCAAAAAGGCGGCTGCCGGCTATTCCAGTTACGGTAACCAGATAGGCCTTGCTACCACCCACGTGCGTGAGATCTACTCCGACGGCTATACCGCCAAGCGTATGGAGATAGGCGCGGTGGTCGGAGCCGTGAAGGCCGCCGACGTGCGCCGCGAGCGTCCTGCTCCGGGAGACGTTATCCTGTTGCTGGGAGGCCGAACGGGCCGCGACGGCATTGGCGGCGCCACCGGATCGTCCAAGGAACACACCGAGGCGTCGCTTGAGACCTGCGGCAGTGAGGTTCAGAAGGGCAACGCGCCCGAGGAGCGCCAGCTGCAGCGGCTTTTCCGCCGTCCCGAGGTGACCCGCCTTATCAAGAAGTCCAATGATTTCGGAGCCGGCGGCGTGAGCGTAGCCATCGGAGAGCTTGCCGACGGCCTCGACATCATGCTCGACCGCGTTCCCGTCAAATATGCCGGCCTGAACGCTACCGAGCTGGCTATCAGCGAGTCCCAGGAGCGTATGGCCGTGGTGGTCGAAGCCGCCGACGAGGATCGTTTCAAGGCCCTGTGCGCTGCGGATAATGTTGAGGTCACTCATGTGGCTGACGTTACCGCCACCGGCCGGATGCGCATGTTCTCAGGCGGTATCAAGGTGTGCGACCTGTCCCGCGACTTTATCGACAGTGCCGGCGCCCGCCACTATGCCAAAGCTGCTGTCGGCTCCGTCGAAGACCGCGATCCGTTCGCGCGAAAGCCCGAGGGTGCAACCATGGAGGAACGGATGAAATCCGTGATGTCGTCTCCCAATGTGGCATCCCAGAAGGGCCTGGTGGAGATGTTCGATTCCACGATAGGCCGCTCCACGGTGTTGATGCCATACGGCGGCAGGCGGCAGGCAACCGAGACCCAGGTTTCGGTCCAGAAACTCCCGGTCTCCGGGTACACCGACACCGCCAGTGTGATGGCTTTCGGATACAATCCCGACCTCGCTCTCTGGAGCCCTTATCATTCGGCCGCATACGCGGTCGTCGAGGCATGCACCAAGGTGGCGTGCTCCGGCGCCGACTGGTCCGGAATGCGTTTCTCGTATCAGGAGTATTTCGAGCGCATGACGCACGATCCCCACACCTGGGGTAAGCCTCTCGCGGCCCTTCTGGGCACCCTCAGGATGCAGGCGGAGCTCGGGCTGCCCTCCATAGGCGGAAAGGATTCGATGAGCGGCACGTTCGAGCATATTCATGTGCCGCCCACCCTGGTGGCGTTCGGTATCACCACCGTAGATGCGCGCAAGGTGATTTCTCCTGAATTCAAAGCCTCCGGAAACAGGATTTATCTGCTGCGCCACACTCCGCTGGCCAGCCGCATGCCGGATACCGGGGCCCTCAAGGCCAACTGGAGTTTCCTGTGCGACAGGATTGCCGACGGAAGCGTGGTGTCGGCATGGTCGCTCTCCTATGGCGGCGTGGCTGAAGCACTGGTGAAGATGGCTATGGGCAATGCCCTCGGAGTTGACGTGACCGTTCCGGAAGACGTACTGTTCTCGCTTGGATACGGCTCCGTCGTGCTGGAATCCACTTCCGTGCTGAATTTCCCCTCTGCGCAGTTGCTTGGCTCCGTGACGGATGGGGGAATATGCATCAACGGCTGCGAAATGCGGCTGGAAGAGCTTGAGAAGGCATACGAATCCAGGTATTTCAAACTTTACCCGCCGCGTGTGAAACCTGCGTTCGACGAGCTTGCGCCGGCGGTGACCGAACGGCCGTTCAATCCTGCCAACCTGGTTTATCCGGGCAGTCCGGTCCAGACTCCCGTGGTCTGCCTGCCTGTTTTCCCCGGAACCAACTGCGATTACGATACCGCCAAGGCGTTCCGGAGAGCCGGGGCCGAGGTGCGCCCGTTCATCTTCCGCAATCTTACTCCGGAAGACGTGCTGGCGTCCATAGACGAACTGGCAGAACGGATAGGGAACTCGCACATACTTGCTTTTTGCGGCGGTTTTTCCGCTGGTGACGAGCCCGACGGAAGCGGTAAATTCATCGCCGACGTAATCGCCAATGCGAAGATTAGTGAGGCGATATCCGGTTTGCAGGCACGCGGAGGCCTTATCCTGGGCATATGCAACGGCTTTCAGGCTTTGGTCAAGAGCGGCCTCCTGCCGTACGGCAAGACCGGATGTCTGACGCCGGATTCACCGACGCTGTTCCGTAACGACATAAACCGCCACGTGTCGCTGGTGGCCACCACCGAAGTCGCATCCGTCAACTCGCCCTGGCTCGCCGGGTTCAAGAAAGGAGAGCGGCACAGCATTGCATTCAGCCACGGCGAAGGCAAGTTCACGGTGTCACGCGAACTCGCAGCCGAGTTGTTTGCAAACGGCCAGATAGCATTCCGCTATGTTGACAATCCCAACGGATCCCATTTCGACATCGAGGGCATCCTGAGTCCCGACGGCCATATTCTGGGCAAGATGGGCCACTCCGAGCGCTACGAGGACAATCTGTATAAGAACATTTCCGGCAACTGCCGGCAGCCTTTGTTCGAAAACGCTGTTCATTATTTCCGAAAAGACCGATGAAAAAAGAACTTTTATTCGACGGCAACGAGAAGCAGGTTTACGCAACCGAGAATCCGGATCTGGTCATTTTCCGCTACAAGGACGTGACCGTTGCCTACAACAATGTCAAGCGGGCGCGTTTCCCCGGCAAAGGCATACTGGACAACAAGATATCGGCAATCCTGCTCGACTATCTGAACTGCAACGGGGTGGAGACCCATTTCGTCGGGTTGCTCGGAGACAGGGAGCAGCTCTGCCGCAAAATCGAGATCATTCCCCTGGAAGTCGTGTTTCACAACCGTATGGCCGGTACCCTCGCGTCCAAGCTGGGCGTGCCTGACGGATTCAAACCCGGCAACATCATCGTGGACCTGTGCTACAACAACGAAGAGCTTGGCGATCCTCTGGTCAACCAGGACCAGGCGGTGGCTCTCAACCTTGCCACTTATAAAGAACTGGAGGAGATGTTCAGTATAGCCCGGCGCGCCGGAACCCTTCTGACCAGGCTGTTCCATAAGGCTGGCATCGAACTGGTGGACGCCAAGCTGGAGTTCGGTCGTGCCGCAGATACCGGCGCCATCATCATTTCCGACGAAATAAGCCCCGACACCTGCCGCCTGTGGGACGAGGAGACCGGTGAAAGGCTGGACAAGGACTGCTTCCGCCTCGACTTATGCGACGTTACGGAGGCATACGCAAAGGTTCTCGACAAGTTGAATTCAATAACGGTTAAATAGAATGGGCGTACTTGGAGTATTCGGCGTAAAAAGCGCTTCCACCTTTTTGTATTACGGTCTTCACAACCTCCAGCACCGCGGTCAGGAGGGAGGCGGCATCGCGACCTTCGACGAGGATGGCGTCTCGCACCGTTACCGCGGCCTCGGATTGCTGAACGAAGTGTTCACCAATGGCGAAGTGAGTGAGCTCAAAGGCGATCTGGGAATCGGCTGCGTAAAGTACGCAAACGTATCCAAGGGCGGGCTTGACAACGTATGCCCCCTTTTCTTCCGTCACCGCTCCGGTGATTTTGCAGTCGTCAGCGATGGCAATCTGGTGAATTCCAGGCAGATAGCCGATTACCTGGAAAAACGTGGAACCATCTTCCAGACAGATACCGACGCGGAGTTGCTGGCTCACCTCATCAAGAAGAGCTCCAACGAGGACCGAGTGGTGAACATTGTCAAGGCGCTCAACATGATGGAAGGCGGTTTCACCTTCGTCATCATGACAAGGAACCGCATCTACGCATGTCGTGACAAATACGGCATCAAGCCGCTGTGTCTGGGAAAGATAGGGGATGGCGGCTATGTGGTGAGCAGCGAGTCCTGCGCCTTCGAAATCATGGGGGCCGAGTTCATCCGCGACGTACGCCCCGGGGAAATAGTTTCCTTCGACAGCAAGGGCATTCGCAGTATCCTGTATTCGCGTTACTGCCGTCACCGCATGTGCGCCATGGAATATATTTACTTCGCAAGGCCCGACAGCGACATCGACGGCTGCAACGTCCACGCATACCGCAAGGAGGCGGGGCGTCGCCTGTACCGTGAGTGCCCCGTCGAGGCGGATATGGTGGTCGGCGTGCCGGAGTCCAGCTTAAGCGCGGCCATGGGCTACAGCGAAGAGAGCGGAATCCCTTACGAGATGGGCCTGGTAAAGCATAAATACGTGGGCCGTACATTCATCGAACCGGTGCAGTCCATGCGTGAACTGGGCGTTAAGATGAAGCTTTCGCCGGTGCGCAGCATAGTTAAGGGCAAGCGCATCGTACTGGTGGACGATTCAATAGTCCGAGGCACCACGTCCCTGAAGATCGTGCGCCTTCTGCGCGAGGCCGGGGCCACCGAGGTCCATGTGCGCATCGCAAGCCCCATGATGCGTTTCACTTGCCATTATGGTGTCGACACATCCACTCCTGAGGAACTCCTTTGCTCGCACAGGACGCTCGAAGAGGCACGCAAGGCGATCGGCGCCGATTCTCTCGGATATCTGAGCCCGGAATCAACCCGCGATTCATGCTTCGGCTGCGCCGATCCATGCCAGGCATGCTTTACCGGCGAGTATCCTACTTTATTGTACGACGACGAATCAAAAGACGAATAGAGATGGCCAAGACGTATGAAAATGCAGGTGTAAACCTGGAAGCCGGATACGAAGTCGTGCGGCGCATCAAGCAGCACGTGGCTTCCACGGCCCGCCCCGGATCCATGGGTAACATAGGTTCCTTCGGCGGAATGTTCGACCTTTCGTCGCTAGGCGTGAAAGAGCCGGTGCTGGTGAGCGGGACGGACGGCGTGGGCACAAAGCTCAAGATTGCCTTCGCGATGGACAAACACGACACCATAGGCATAGACGCAGTTGCAATGTGCGTGAACGACGTGCTCGCCCAGGGTGCCGAGCCTCTCATTTTCCTCGACTATGTGGCGCTTGGGCACAACGTCCCCGCCAAGGTTGAAGCCATTGTGGCCGGCGTGGCAGAAGGATGCCGCCAGGCCGGATGCGCCCTGGTGGGCGGCGAAACCGCAGAGATGCCCGGAATGTACGCCGACGGAGAATACGACATAGCCGGTTACACCACCGGAGTAGTTGAGAAATCCAAACTCATCGATGGCTCAAAGGTGAAGGTGGGCGACGTTCTGGTTGGAGTGGCGTCCTCCGGGGTGCATTCCAACGGTTTCAGCCTTGTGCGCAAGATAGTCGCCGACGCAGGCCTGTCGTATGACGCCGCCATTCCTGAATTCGGCGGCCGCAAGCTCGGCGACGTGCTCCTTACGCCTACCAGAATATACGTGAAGCAGATGCTCAGGGTTATCCGGGAGTGCGACGTACATGGAATCTGCCACATTACCGGCGGCGGTTTCGACGAAAACATACCCCGTGTGCTTCACGAAGGCCAGGGTATCGAGATTATCGAAGGCAGCTGGGAAATCCTTCCGGTGTTCCGCATGCTCGAGAAGTGGGGCGGAGTGCCTCACCGCGAGATGTTCAACATATTCAACATGGGCATAGGAATGGTTGCCGTGATGGATGCGTCCGATGCGGACAAGGCTATAGCCATCCTTGAGTCCTGTGGCGAAAAAGCCTCTGTCATCGGCCGGGTGACCGGTGAGCCGGGCGTAAACATCGTTCTGAAATGAAGCGCCTGGCAGTATTCGCAAGCGGTTCGGGAACGAACTTCGAGGCCATAGCACAGGCCTGCGCCGACGGTCGCCTTGACGCTGAAGTATCACTTCTGGTGTGCGACGTGCCAGGAGCAAAGGTACTTGAGCGCGGTGAGCGATTCGGCGTGGAGACATTCTGTTTCAACCCGAAGTCCTACGCCTGCAAGGCAGATTTTGAGAAGAAGATCGCCGACCGTATGGACGCCCTCGGCATCGGTCTGGTTTGCCTTGCCGGCTATATGCGACTGATAGGCCCTGTGCTTCTGGAGCGATACGGCGGGCGCATCATCAATATTCATCCATCACTGCTGCCTGCCTTCAAGGGGGCGCATGCAGTTGAGGATGCGGTCGCATACGGGGTAAAAGTGTATGGCATTACCATTCACTATGTCGACGAGTCTCTGGACGGCGGCCGCATCATAGCGCAGCGGGCATTTCCGTACGAAGGAAGCGACCCCGCTGAAGTACACCGCCTGGGCCAGGTAATAGAGCATCAGTTATACGTAGATACAATAGCGGAGTTAATCAAATGAGAGCATTAGTCAGCGTCAGCGACAAGACCGGTCTTGTCGGATTCGTCCAGGGGCTGGTGGAGTTGGGTTGGGAGATAATCGCAACCGGAGGCACGCAAAAGCTGCTTGAAAGCAAGGGCGTACGCACCATCGGCATCAGTGAGGTGACCGGTTTTCCGGAGATTCTGGACGGGCGCGTGAAGACCCTGCATCCCAAGGTCCACGGCGGCATACTGGCTCGCCGCGAGCTTCCGGAGCACATGGAGACACTGAAGGAGAACGGCATCGACACCATTGAAATGGTTTGCGTGAATCTGTATCCTTTCAGGCAGACCATTGCAAAGGAGGGTGTCACCCTCGAGGAGGCGATAGAGAATATCGACATAGGCGGCCCTTCGATGGTGCGCAGCGCCGCCAAGAACTGGCGCGACGTCACCATAGTCTGCGATCCCGCCGACTATGACACTGTTCTGGCAGAACTCCGTGAGAAGGGGAGTACTACCCCTGAGACCAGGCTGAAGTTGTCCGCCAAGGCATACACCCATACTGCCGAATACGACATGTGCATATCGCATTATATGCGCGAAAAGGCCGGCCTGCCGGAGAAACTGTTCCTGGAGTTCGACTACAAGCAGGGCCTCCGCTATGGCGAAAACCCCCATCAGAGCGCGGCGTTCTATGCCGCTCCGGGGCATGAGCCGTTCTCCCTGGCTTTTGCTACTCAGATCCAGGGCAAGGAGCTCTCTTACAACAACATACAGGATGCAAACGCCGCGTTGAACGTCCTCCGCGACTTCGAAGAACCGTTCTGCCTGGCTCTCAAGCACATGAATCCCTGCGGGGCTGCAGTCGGTGCGACCATTGAGGAAGCCTGGAAGGCTGCGTATGAGGCCGACAAGGTGAGCATTTACGGCGGCATCGTGGGGGTGAACCGTGAACTTACGGCGGAAGTCGCCATGGGCATGAAGCCCATATTCCTGGAGATAGTCATCGCCCCTTCATATACTCCGGAGGCGCTGGAGATCCTCTCCTCGAAAAAGAATCTCCGTGTGCTGCAGGTGGACATGAGCCGGACTGACGAACCCGTCATGCAGTACATAAGCGTAAACGGAGGCCTTCTGGTGCAGCATCTTGACACCCGTACAGAGAAGGTGGTCCCGGAAATGTGCGTGACCAAAGCCCTGCCCGACGGCTCTCAGCTTGCCGATGCCAATTTTGGGTGGAAGATAGTCAAGCATGTGAAATCCAACGCAATAGCAGTTGTGCGAGATGGCCATACCGTTGGTATCGGAGCCGGGCAGACAAACCGTGTGGGTTCCGCTGAAATAGCACTCAAGGAGGCGAATAACGCGGGCTTTTCCGAAGGGCTCGTCCTTGCTTCCGACGGTTTCCTTCCCTTCGATGACACCGTGGCGCTTGCCGCCGAATACGGTGTCTCCGTCATTGTCCAGCCGGGCGGAAGCATCCGCGACGCCGAGGCCATTGCCAAGGCCGACGAGCTCGGCATCTGCATGCTGTTTACAGGAGTCCGTCATTTTAAACATTAGCCGATATGAAGACAGTTCTGGTAGTAGGTGGAGGCGGCCGCGAGCACGCCATCGTCGATGCACTGAGCCGTTCGTCCCGGGTTTCGAAGATATACTGCGCCCCAGGCAATGCAGGAATCGCAACCCAGGCCGAATGCGTTCCTGTCAAGGATACGGACGTCGACGGGCTGCTGGAATTTGCGCGTACGCGTGCTGTCGACCTTACCGTGGTGGGGCCGGAGGCTGCGCTTTCCGCCGGTATCGCCGATGCCTTCCGCGCCGCGGGGCTTCGGATATTCGGCCATTCCGCAGCCGCCACCCGCATCGAAAGCAGCAAGGAGTTCGCAAAGAGGCTGATGGCCCGTTATGGCATCCCCACGGCGTCTTACCGCAGTTTTTCCGATTACGAGGAGGCTCTGACCTACGTTTCCCGCCGGCCTTTCCCCGCGGTGCTCAAGTATGACGGGCTGGCTGCCGGCAAGGGTGTAGTGATCGCGGCCGACATGCAGGAGGCGCGCGAAGCGCTTGCTTCCATGCTCCTCGACCACAGTTTCGGCCAGGGCCGCGTGGTGGTCGAAGACTATCTGGAAGGCCCCGAGTTCTCGTTCATGTGCTTCGTGAGCGGCGACGACGTCTATCCGATGCCGCTGTCGCAGGACCACAAACGCGCATTCGACGGTGACAAGGGTCCCAATACCGGCGGGATGGGAGCTTACACCGGCTTGCCGTTCATTACTGATGCCGACAGGGAATTTGCATATCAGGAAATCATGTGCAAGGCCGCCTCGGGCATGGTGTCGGAGGGTTGTCCGCTGTGCGGCGTGCTCTACGGAGGGCTCATGAAGACTGCAGACGGCATCAAGGTAATCGAGTTCAATGCCCGCTTCGGCGATCCCGAGACCGAGGTGGTGCTGCCTCTGCTCGAGAGCGACATTTTCGATGTGTTCGACGCCGTCGCGGCCGGACGGCCCGTGGAGGGTCTCCGATGGAGCAATGCCGTGACGATGGGTGTGGTGATGGCCTCAAAAGGCTACCCCGGCAATTATGCCAAAGGCTTTGAAATCAAGGGTATAGATGCCGCCGACGCCCATGTCTATCATATGGGTACGGCGCTTCGGGATTCCTGCTATATAACCAATGGTGGCCGCGTTCTCATGCCCGTGTGCAAGGGAGCAAGCCTGGCGGAAGCCAGGGCGCGCGTATACGAGGCCGTCTCGCAAATAGAATGCGACAATTTGTTTTACCGTTCAGACATAGCGCACCAGGCGCTTGATTAATTATGGCACAGATTATCGACGGAAAGGCGCTCAGCGCCGCAGTAAAAGAGGAAGTCAAGGCAGAGGTCCTGCAACTTGAGGCCCGTTTCGGACGCAGGCCCTGCCTTGTGGTTATAATTGTGGGGGAGAACCCCGCCAGCCAGGTTTATGTCCGCAATAAAGTGAAGGCGGCTGAATTCACCGGCATCGAGTCCAGGCAGGTGGAGCTGCCCGCTTCCGTTTCCGAAGAGGAGCTGTTGGAGACGATAAAGGGGCTCAACGATGATCCGTCGGTGGACGGCATCCTGGTGCAATTGCCTCTGCCCAAACATATCGATGAGGAGAAGGTGATTGACGCCATTGCGCGCGAGAAGGACGTTGACGGTTTCCATCCCGGCAACGTGGCCGGACTGTGGATCGGCAAGGACTGCATAGTGCCATGCACCCCTGCAGGTGTAATGCGCATGATAGACAGCACAGGCTACGACCTGAACGGCAAGTCGGCCGTAGTGGTCGGCCGCAGCAACATAGTGGGGAAACCTGTAGCCAAGCTTCTCCTTGACCGTAACGCCACGGTGACCATTGCCCATTCCCGCACCCGCGACCTGGCCGCAGTCACCCGTGAAGCCGATGTGCTTGTGGCAGCAGTAGGCCGTCCCCAAATGATAACGGGTAATATGGTCAAGCCGGGCGCACTTGTGATAGACGTCGGAATAAACCGCACCGACGAGGGGAAACTCGTCGGTGACGTTGATTACGATTCGGTTTTCGAAGTTGCGGGCTGGATTACTCCCGTTCCCGGAGGAGTGGGGCCCATGACCATAGCAATGCTGATGAAGAACACCATCCACTGCTTCCTGTCACGGGTGGAATAGCTATTCCCACTCGATGGTCGCTCCCGGTTTGGAGGAAATGTCGTAAACCACGCGGTTTACGCCCTTCACTTTGGCGATAATCTCGTCCTGGACCTTGTCCAGAAAATCCCAGGGCAGATGCACTATCTGTGCGGTGACGGCGTCGATGCTGTTCACGGCACGGAGCGCTATGACGTTGTCGTAAGTGCGGCGTCCGTCTGCGATTCCGGTGGTCTTTACGGGCACGAAAATGGCGGCAGCCTGCCACACCTTGTCATACAGACCGGCTTCGCGCAGGTTGTCGATCCAGATCTTGTCGGCTTCCTGCAGGATGGCGATCTTCTCGGGCGTGAGCTCGCCAAGGCACCTTACGCCAAGGCCGGGGCCGGGGAAGGGGTGCCTGCCGAGGATATAGGAATCCAGGCCGAGTTCGGCGCCGACTTCGCGAACTTCGTATTTGTAGAGATATTTGAGGGGCTCCACAAGGCCGAATTTCAGATCCTCGGGCAAACCACCAACGTTATGGTGGCTCTTGATTGTGCCCTTGTCGGAATGGGACTCGGCGATATCGGGCCAGATGGTGCCCTGGGCAAGCCATTTGGCATTTTGGACCTTGCGGGCTTCTTCGGCAAAGACGTCTATGAAGGTCTTGCCTATGGCCTTGCGCTTGAGTTCGGGATCGGTGATTCCCTTGCATGCGGCGAAGAAACGGTCGGCGGCGCGGACGCCCTTTACGTTGAGACCCATCTTTTCGTAATAGGCCAGCACGTCTTCGAATTCGTTCTTGCGAAGCAGGCCGTGATCCACGAAGATGCACTGCAGCCTGTCTCCGATTGCGCGGTTTACAAGCACCGCGGTGACCGTGGAATCGACTCCTCCTGAGAGGCCCAGGATGACCACGTCGTCTCCGACCTGCTCCTGGATTTCTTTGACCTGGACGGCTATGAAAGCCTTAGGGTCCAATTTTTCACCATTGTACATATCACTACTGACAAAAAACTATTCTCCTCTGGAATAATTGGGCGTTTCCTTGGTGATGGTCACGTCGTGCGGGTGGCTTTCGGCCATGCCGCTGGCGGTCACCCTGGTGAAGCGCGCATGCTTGAGCGCCTCAAGGTTGGCGGCGCCGCAGTAACCCATGCCGGAGCGCAGACCGCCGATCAGCTGGTACACCGTTTCTTCGAGCGTGCCCTTGTAAGGGACGCGTCCCACGATGCCCTCGGGAACCAGTTTCTTCGCTTCGGTTTCCTTGTCCTGGAAGTAGCGGTCCTTGGAGCCGGCATTCATGGCGTCGATACTGCCCATGCCGCGGTATGACTTGAATTTGCGTCCGTTGTAGATGATGGTTTCGCCCGGGGCCTCCTCGGTGCCGGCGAACATCGAACCGCACATGACGCAGTCGCCTCCGGCCGCCAGGGCCTTGACGATATCGCCCGAGTAGCGCAGACCGCCGTCGGCAATCACCGGCACGCCGTCGTTCTTAACGGCATTGGCCACCTCGAAGATGGCGGAAAGCTGGGGGACGCCGACTCCGGCAACGATGCGGGTGGTGCAGATGGAGCCGGGGCCTATGCCCACCTTGATGCCGTCTGCGCCTGCCGCGACCAGGGCACGCCCGGCGTCGGCGGTAGCTATGTTGCCCACCACCACGTCAAGCTTGGGGAATGCATCCTTGATGCGCCTGAGCTGCTCCAGCACGCCCTTGCTGTGGCCGTGAGCGCTGTCGATGACCACTGCGTCCACGCCTTCGGCCACGAGTGCCGCGGCACGGTCCAGCGAATCGGGGGTCACGCCGATTCCGGCTGCGACCCGCAGACGTCCGAGACCGTCCTTGCATGCGTTCGGATGAAGTTTCTCGGTAAGTATGTCCTTGTAGGTTATGAGGCCAACGATGTGCCCCTTGTCGTCGATGACAGGGAGTTTCTCCACCTTGTGCTTCTGAAGCACCTCCTTGACATGTGCGCGGTCGGTCTTGGTCACGGGGACTGTAACGAGGTTCCGGGAAGTCATCACGTCCTTTACGAGTACGCTCATGTCTTCCTGGAAGCGCACGTCGCGGTTGGTGACTATGCCCACCAGATGTCCGCTGTCGTCGGTGACGGGGATGCCTCCGATATGGTTCAGACGCATCAGCTCAAGGGCGTCGCCCACGGTCTGCTCGGCATGGATGGTGAGGGGGTCGCAGATCATTCCGCTTTCGGCCCTTTTGACCTTGCGCACTTCGGCTGCCTGGGCGGAGATGCTCATATTCTTATGAATAACCCCGATACCTCCTTCGCGTGCGAGCGCTATGGCCATCGGGGCTTCTGTCACGGTGTCCATGGCTGCGGACACAATGGGTATGTTCAGAGTGATGTTCCTTGAAAACCTGGTGTGCAGGTCAACCTCCCTTGGAAGCACTTCGGAGTATGCCGGAACGAGCAGCACATCGTCGAAAGTCAACCCTTCCAACGCAATTTTTTCGTCAATGAATGCCATAGCCGTTATGTGTTATTGTACCAGATGCGTGGCTTTGTTCCACGCAAGGGTCTTGTAATAATCGTTAAGATTGCTCCAGGCGGAGTTGGGGAAGTATACGCTCAGACCGCAAACCGAAATGAGCTCGAGGTCGAAGAATGTATCTGTTGCAGCCTTGTAAACGATGCAGTTGCCCAGGGCGCTGTCCAGAGCGCTCATCTCGGCTTCGTCCGCGCCTGCTTTCTCCATCAGGTCGCGAAGGTCGTAGAACCAGTGGAGATTGTTGTAGAAATATGGCTGGACACTCTTGCGGTCGGTTGTCGCCAGGCCGTCGCGGTGGGCGCTGACGATGGCCGCACAGGTCTTTGCCAACTCCTCCGTACGCGGGCAGTCGACCAGGGTAATGGTCGCCGACTGGTAATACCCGCTCTGAGCCTTGTAATAATCGAAATATTCCTTGCAGATGCCTTTCAGGTCGGGCTGGGCGACGTTGAAAAGCTTGGGGCCCATAGTGGTGTAGACCATACCGTTGCTGAGTATTTCGGTAGGCGACACGAGCAGCAGGTCGCATTTGTCCTTCAATTCGTATGCTACTTCAACGCAGCCCATGAGGCATGCGTCCAAGATGCAGAAATCCAGCTTCATCGGAATGGCGTCCGCGAAATCGCGTATGTCGATTCCGGAGCCGTCCACGAACTCGATGCCTATTTCCTTGGTCAGGGGATACTCTTTTTCAGGGCCGTTGTAAGGTGAGCGTCTCGGGCCGAAGAACGAACTGCCGGTTTCTTTGTAATCGACAGGCAGCCAGCCTTTGGCGTGCGAAGAGAACAACATGCCATAGCTGGGCGAAGGGTAGAGTTCCTTCACCTGGGTGAGGACTTTGTTGAGCATGGCGGCGGAACCGCTGATCTCGGTGGCAGGATACACTTGCAGGGTATCGCGCACCGTGCTTCCGGACTTGTCCTTGTAAATGCGGTACAGGGCCGACTCGGTTGGTATGCTGGTATTGTTGCCCGGACCTGCGAAGTGGGAGTAGATGAGTACGACGTCGCCGCTGTTCAGGGTGGGAAGCTGGCCTTCGCTGAGTTCCTCTACGTCCTCGCGTATTGATTCGGACAGATTGCTGTAAGCGGCGGCGTACATGACGAAGACGCGCCTGATGGGTATTTCCTCAGGACATATCCAGCTGCAGGAAGCCAGGAACATGACTCCAAGGACAAAGCTTAAGATATGTGAAAGCGCTTTCTTCATAACAGTGTAATATTCTACAAAGATAAGAATATTTTTGCTATTTTTGTGTGTGGACAATTTTTCTTATCACCTTTCGATCGAGAGGCATCTGTCTCCCAACACCGTCGCTTCCTACAGCGCCGAAGCCGCTTCGTTCCTGGAATTCTGCGGCGGAGACGCACTGGGCTGCACCCCGGACGATATCGAAGCTTACTTGAAGGCACGGTCTGCGGACTTGTCCAAACGCAGTCAGGCCCACCTGTTGAGCGCCCTGCGCTCGTACTTCGATTTCCTGATTCTGGAAGGCGAGCGCAAAGACAACCCCTGCGACAAAGTCGACGCCCCGAAACTCGGACGCTACCTGCCAGCTGTACTTTCTGTAGAGGAAGTGACAGCCATACTGGAGTCAGTCGACGGCAGCAAGCCCGGAGACCTGCGCGACAGGGCCATACTCGAAGTCCTCTACGGATGCGGACTGCGGGTGTCGGAGGCCTGCGGACTGCTGATTTCCCACGTCTATGCCGACAAAGGCTTCGTGCGCATAGTGGGAAAGGGCGACAAGGAACGCCTCGTGCCGATAGGGGAGCCTGCCCTGGAAGCGCTGTCCGCCTGGCTCGAGGTGCGCCCGGAACCTGCTTCGCCGGAGTTCTCTGACTATGCGTTCCTGAACCTTCGGGGCAAGCCCCTAAGCCGGGTGTCGGTGTTCAAGATGGTGAAAGACAGGGCCCTGCTGGCCGGCGTGCGAAAGGAGATTTCGCCCCACACCTTCCGCCATTCCTTCGCCACCCACATGGTAGAAAACGGCGCCGACCTGCGCCTGGTCCAGGAAATGCTGGGCCACGAAAGCATCCTTACAACGGAAATCTACACCCATATCGATTCCGCAACCTGGCAGCGCTCGGTGCTTGACCATCACCCCCGCCGCTAGCCGTCAGGGCCCGGCGATAAAGCAGCGCGCCAGTTTTCCGGCATCTTCTTCCGGCAGGATTCCCGCCTTCTGCAAACCTTCGACGCTCAGCTCTTCGCGCGGCGTGTTGTCCCGGAACAGCACTATCGAGTGTGCCGCCTGCCACGACTTTATGTACGGATGCAGCTTCAGGCTGTCTTCAGGAAGCGTCCACAGACGGAACGGCGCCGACGGCCGCGAGCACACGATCAGGTCGCTCAGGCCGTCGTACTTCTCCCGGTCAAACCGGTAGATGTCCATCAGCTGCTCCTTGAACGAATAACCGCCGAGCCTGTTCCGGTATTCCACCATCTTTACGGCGAAATACGGGCCGATTCCCGGCAACCCGTCGAATGCCGCCGAATCCGCCTTGTTGATATCCAGCTTGGGTATGTCGATGAAAGGCTTCAGTCTCTCGAAAACCGAATCCGCCACCACGTACGACTTTGCGAAATCGGACGGCCTGCGGAACTTGCCGCCCTTCTCCCTGTAACTGACTATCGACTGCGCCTGTTTCTCGCTGAACCCCAGCCTTATAAGGTCCTCAAGACTCACGGTGTTCGGATTGAACCGGAAACTCTCCACCCTCCGGGTTGCCCTCCGCACTCTCTCCACCGCTTCGCTGTGCGGCGCGTTTTTGCGGTAGCCGCCGGTAGCAGGGAGCGCCCCCGGACGACTTTGAAAATGCTTCGGCATTTTTGTAGCAGGAGTCCGGGGGTGCTCCCTGCTGCCGGCGGAGATGGAATCATCAGTAAAAATGTAAACCGTATCCGGACGGTCGCGGTTCGCCTCGATACGCAGCACCGCCGCACGCCGCACGAACAGCGCCGACTGATAACCTATTATGAGAAATGCAAGGGCGATCGCGCCCACTTTGAAGACCGACGTCGGCGTCCCCTCATCCTTCCTGTCCTTCCGAGCCATCTTCCGTCTCCTCCCTGTATTTGTTGCGGTGCTCCCTGTGCCCTTCGGAGGGCAGCCCGGCCACAACGATTACAATCTCTCCCTTCGGCTCTTCCGCCTTGAAATGCTCCAGCACCTGCGCGAGGCTGCCCCGGCAGTGCTCTTCGTGCAGCTTGGAGATTTCGCGGGCCACCGAGCACTCACGCTCCGGCCCGAAAACCTCCGCAAACTGCTCCAGCGTCTTTACCAGACGCCGCGGCGATTCGTAAAATATCATAGTTCTCGTTTCTAAGGTTAATGAATTCAGCAAAGTCTGGCGCCCTTTCTTCTGCGGCAGGAAACCCTCGAAGCAGAATCGGTCGCAGGGGAGCCCTGAGCTCACGAGCGCAGGGATGCAGGCTGTTGCGCCCGGCAGCGTCTGCACTTCCACTCCTTCCCGGGCGCATTCGCGGGCCAGCAGGAACCCCGGGTCCGAAATGCCTGGAGTGCCGGCGTCGCTGATAAGCGCCACCTTCATTCCGCCGAGCAGCTTCTCTTTCACGAGCCCGACGGTCTGGTGCTCGTTGAACTTGTGATGCGCCAGCAACTTGCCCTTGATGCCGAAATGCTGCAGCAGGACGCCGCTGGTGCGGGTGTCCTCCGCCAGTATGAGGTCCGCTTCGCGCAGCACGGACAGAGCCCTGAGGGTGATATCCTCGAGGTTGCCGACAGGCGTCGGAACTATGTACAGAATACCGTTCGGCATATCGCAAGTTTTTCGTATATTTGTCTGCACAAAGATAATCAAAAAATGTTTTCAGAAAACCACAAGAGATCCGGCTGCATCGAAGTCGTTTGCGGCTCCATGTTCTCCGGAAAGACCGAAGAGCTCATCAGGCGCCTCCGCCGCGCCCAGTTCGCCAACCAGAAAATAGCCATTTTCAAGCCTGCGATCGACAACCGCTACTCCGACGTGGAGGTGGTGTCCCACGATTTCCACAAGATTTCGTCCAAGCCCATCCCGGAAGCCTCCGAGATGCTCAAGGTGCCCGCCGACGTGGAGGTGGTGGGAATCGATGAGGCACAGTTCTTCGGCCCCGAACTTGTGGACGTTTGCCAGACTCTGGCCGACCGCGGCGTGCGCGTGATAGTCGCCGGCCTCGACACCGACTACCTCGGCAAGCCTTTCGGACCCATGCCAATGCTCATGGCCGTTGCCGAAGATGTCCAGAAGGTGCATGCCATCTGCGTCAAGTGCGGCAATCTCGCCAACCACTCGCACCGTCTGAGCAAGAGCAAGGACCTTGTGGTTCTCGGCGAAAAGGACGTTTACGAGCCTCTCTGCCGCGAGTGTTACAACAAAGCGATGGCCGAGGAAGCCGCGAAATGAGACGGACGTTCCTTGTTGCCCTGACCCTGGTCTTCGCTGCCGTATCCCTTCACGCCGCTTCCGGAATCGATACCACATATGTCGCTAAAGACAGGTGCACCTGGAAGATCAAGACCACCGCTTCCGTTTCGCAGATCAACGTGCTGGGCTCGGGGCAGGGCGAATTCACACCTTTCACCCTGGACATGAAGTCCGAGTTGAGAAAGGTGATGAGCGTTGCGGTAAGCTGGCACGGAATAGCCCTCAGCGCTTCTTTCGATCCGTTTTCCACTGCAGGCAAGAAGCCTGACTTCGAACTTGGATTCAAGAGCTACGGGCGCAAGTTCGGCGCAGAGGTCCTGTACCAGAACTGTAAATCGTTTTCAGGTACCGGATCCCTGGGCAATCAGTCTCCGTACGTGATCGATGCTGGACTTGCCAATCAGCAGATATTCACTCTCAACACCTATTACGTCCTGAACCACAAGCAGTTCTCGTACCCTGCCGCAATGACGCAGAATACTATCCAGAAGCGCAGCGCCGGCAGTTTCCTTACGGGTTCCACCGTGCGCTGGAGACGCGTTACGGTAAACGGCGCCGAAGGCGCCAGGGACGAGAGACTCTTCTCGAGGGTGTGGCAGATAGGCGTGGGATTCGGGTATGGATACAACCTGGTGCTTCCGTTCGATTGCCTTGTACACGTGTCGGCCGTGCCGTATCTTGTGTTCAGCCCGGGCAATTTTCTCCGGATAAGCGGAGAGGGTGTCAATTATCCGTTCGTGTTCCCGGAACCGGTACTCACCGCCCGGGGGGCAATAGTGAAGAACTTCGACAAGCTCTTTATCGGTGCCAATTCGGTACTGAACTACAGCGCTTCCGGACGCAGTAAGGGCATCCTCCTGGAGGACACCCTCTGGTCGGTCAACGTCTTTGTCGGAATCAGGCTCGGGAAACCTTCTCCCCGCGTTTTATCAACAGGCACAGGCCAATGACGGTAAATGCTGCGTTGAGCAGCAGCAGCTCGTATCCGAAGCGGTATCCTCCGAACCACGCTTCGGAATTGGCCTGCACGATATAGCTCAGGACGGGGGAGAGCAGTGCTACGAGCGGCACCCATCTGTCGCGAACCTTCTTCTTGCACGCAAGCCCGAAGACGAACATTCCGAGTATCGGCCCGTAAGTGTAGCTCGCCAGCTTGTAAACGGCGTCTATGACACTCTGTGTGTTAAGCAGATGGAAGCCGAAAATGGCGAGTCCCATAAGCAGGGCCATGGCCAGGTGCACGCGCTTGCGCACCTTGATTACCTGCTCCTCGCTCCGGCCTTCTGTTCCGATGATATCGGCGGTAAAGGAAGTGGTCAGCGCCGTCAGCGCCGAACCGCCTGCGGAAAATGCGCAGGATACCAGTCCGAGAACGAACAGCACTCCCACGAACAGCGGCATCGAACCTCCGGTCGCCACGGCGGGGAATATCAAGTCGCCGGTTTCGGAAATGCCCTTCTGGGCGGCAAAAAGGTACAGGAGCACACCCAGGCAGAGGAACATGAAGGTTACGGGAACCTGCATTATACCGCTGGTAATCATGTTCTTGCGTGAGTCTTTGGCATTCCTGCTGCTGAGCGTCCGCTGCATCAGGTCCTGATCGAGGCCGGTGATTGCGATGGCGGTGAAGACTCCGGCCAGGAACTGCTTCCAGAAGAATTTGGGATGATTGGGGTCGTCGAAGAAGAAGATGCGGGACATGCTGCTGTCGCGTATCGTCTGCACCATGCCGGAGAAGTTCAGTCCCAGGTCGCGTGCGATCCACACGATGGTCAGGACGATGGATACGATTATTATCACCGTCTTGAGCGTGTCGGTCCACAGCACCGACTTCATTCCGCCCCTGAAAGTATATGCAAGCACTATCAGCATGGTCACCACGATGTTGAGCACGAAGGGCAGTCCCAGCGGGCCGAACACCATCAGCTGAAGCGTCCCGCAGACCAGGAAAAGCCTGACGGCGGCACCAAGTATCTTGGAGATGAAGAAGAACCAGGCTCCCGTGCGGTGGGACGAAACGCCGAAACGGTCGTCGAGATACTGGTAGATCGAAACCATGTTCTTGCGGAAGAACACCGGCACAAGCACGAATGCGATTACCAGATAGCCGACGAAAAAGCCCAGCACCATCTGCATGTAGCTCATCGCGGAGTCGCCGACTCCCACCATTCCGGGTACCGAAACATAGGTAACGCCGGACATGGGCGCTCCAATCATGGCTATGGCGACTATCCACCAAGGCGCTTTGCGGCCTCCGTTGAAGAAATCGGATGCGCTGCCTTTTCCTCGGGAGGCAATGAAAGATACGGTGAGCAAAAGGGCGAAATAGCCCAGCATTGTAAGGATTACTGCAATCGGCTTCATTTTGCAAAGATAAGAAGAATGTGTAAATTTACGGACTGAAAAGACTTGATAATTATGCGAAAAAAGATATTTGCCGCCCTGGCGGCGCTGTTGTGCCTTTGCTCCGTCCTTCTCGGACAGGATACCTCCGTGAAATGGAGCGTAAGCGCATCCGATGCCGGTGACGGACTGTACGAGCTGGTTTTCAACGGTGTCGTGGACGCCGGTTGGCACACCTACGGAACGGGAAGCGAATTCTCGGCTCCGTCCCTCAGCCTTGAAGGGTGTGAACCCGTAGGAAGCCTTTATGACCTGACGGATCCTGTAATCGAAGATGGCGACCCCGTCTTTCACGGTACGGCCCGGCTGGGGCAGAAGGTGCGTGCCGCTTCCGGCGCCAAGGTATCGGGCAGCCTGACCTATCAGGCGTGCACCGGAGGCATGTGCCTGAGCCCGCAGGACTGGGACTTCGACGTGAAGATTCCCGGCGGAGGGGCGGCAGGCTCCTTGTGGGCGCTCATCCTGGAGGCGATACTCTGGGGTCTTGCGATGCTGCTCACGCCGTGCGTTTTCCCCATGGTGCCCATGACTGTGTCGTTCTTCCTGAAAGGGTCTTCCACTCCGGCGCAGGGCCGCTTCAAGGCTTTTATGTACGGTTTGTTCATCGTACTGCTGTATACTGTCCCGATAAGCCTTATCATTTTGATAACCAGGCTGGTGGGCGGAGATGCCGTGACCGCCGACATCTTCAACTGGTTGGCAACACACTGGCTGCCCAACCTGATTTTCTTCGTGGTGTTCATGGTCTTTGCGGCGTCGTTCTTCGGAGCGTTCGAGATCGTGCTTCCGTCGTCGCTGGTCAACAAGAGCGACAAGAACTCGGAGAAGGGCGGTTTGGCAGGAATCTTCTTCATGGCGCTGACGCTCGTGCTGGTGTCGTTCTCCTGCACCGGACCCATCGTGGGCTCTGTGCTCATCCGCTCCACTTCCGGAGAGTTCTGGGCGCCTATGGTCACAATGCTCGCGTTCTCGGTGGCGTTCGCACTGCCGTTTACGCTTTTCGCGCTGTTCCCGTCGCTGCTGAAGAAGATCAAGGGCAAGAGCGGCTCGTGGCTGAACAGCGTGAAGGTTGTGCTGGGATTCATCGAGGTGGCGCTAGGGTTCAAGTTCCTTAGCGTGGCCGACCAGACCTATCACTGGGGGATCCTGGACCGCGAGGTGTATCTTGCCATCTGGATCGTTGTATTCTCCCTTCTGGGGCTGTATCTGCTCGGCAAGATCAAATTCCCGCACGACGATCCGGAGGAGAAGCCGCTGGGCGTGTTTCGCCTGACTCTGGTAATCGCCGTATTCTCGTTTGTCGTCTATATGATTCCCGGCATGTGGGGTGCACCGTTGAAGGCCCTCTCGGGTTATCTGCCTCCCCTTGAGACACAGGACTTCGTGATAGGGAAGTATGCGGCTCCGGTCGAGGACGCACCGGTGCGGAAATATGACCTCAAGATGCCCCTCGGGCTGGACGGCTATTTCACGTTGGAAGAGGGCCTGGAGGCCTCCGGGCGCCTTGGCAAGCCGGTTTTCGTGGACATCACCGGCCACGGATGCGTGAACTGCCGCGAGATGGAGCAGCGGGTGTGGAGCGATCCGCGCGTGCTGCAGAAGCTCCGCGACGAGTTCGTGCTGGTGGCGCTCTATACCGACGACAAGACCAGGCTCGACAAGAGCGACTGGGTCACGCTCAACAACGGTACCGTGCTCAAAGACCTCGGCCGGGTGAATTCGCTGCTTGTGCGGGAGCGTTTCGGCGTGAACGCCCAGCCCAATTACGCGATTCTCGACAGTGAGGGGCAGTTGCTGCTCCCGGTTCGCGGATACAATCTGGATGTCAATGATTTTCTGGCATTTCTGGATGCCGGCATAGCGACATTCCGGAATAAAAAATAATTGTTATATTTGCAAAAATGCGCAGATTATGAAGAAGATTACCACCATCATCCTGTCCCTGCTGCTGGTCTGCTCCATAGCGGATGCGCAGGGTATATTGAGGGGCATAGGCCGCTCCGTAGGCGGCGCTGTCCGCAGAAGCACCGAAAGGGCCGTCGACAACGCCATCGACAGGGCCGTCGACAAGGCGGTTGACAAAGCCGTTGACAAGGCCATGGAGGAGATTTCCAAAGAAGTTTCCGAGAACTCCGAGGGAGAGGTCGAAGTCGAGGCCGAAAGGCCTGCAAAGCAGGAAACGGCAAAGGCCGAAGAGCCTGCTGTCGATGGCTGGACCTGCCCCAAATGCGGAGCCAAGGGCCAGAAGGGCCGTTACTGCGAGGACTGCGGCACCAAGGATCCCGCACTTGCGGCCGAAGAGGATGCCGAAGAGCCTTTCAAGCCCGGCCTCCACAGCACCTGGTTCTGCAACGACGTGGGCACCGTGCTCTCTTACGAAACCACCGACGCCGAGGGCAAATCCTCCAATGTATATGACTATGAGATTGTTGCTCGCGAACGCAAGGGAGGCAAGACCACCATCAAGTTCGAGATGGCGATCCCCGGTCTCAGCTCCGATCCCATGGAGTGCAGCGTGTGGTCCGCCGACGGATGGTTCCATACCGACGCCAAAACCCTTATGGGCCAGCTTGGCGACGACCTCGACGTCAGCGGACACGCTCCCATCATGCCCGAGAACCCTTCGGTGGGCATGAAGCTCAGTGACTGCACCGTAACCCTCCGCAACCTCGGCACGACCGCGGACTACAGCGACGTCCGCCTGACCAAACACGAGAAGATATCGGTTCCGGCCGGAACCTTCGACGCCTGGTGCCTCGAATACACCACCGTCACCAAGATGGCGTTCCTTAAGACCACCACCACCTCCGAGCAGTGGATGGCCAAGGACGTGGGTGTGGTCAAGACCGTAACCAAAGACCGCAAGGGCAAGGTGCAGAGCATCGTCGAACTTGTCAAAATCGAAAAAACCAAATAGTTATGAGAAGAGTTTTCATTGCAGCAGCCTTTGCTGCGCTTGCGCTTTCGTCCGTGTCCTGCAAGCTCGTGGACCTTGTCGCCGACATCGCCTCGTTCGGTTACGATGTCAATGACCCGTGGGGCAGTTGGGAAAAGGTGGATCCGGGTGTCTATGTGGGCACCGAAGCCAATTACAACGAGGGCGACCTGATTGCCAAGGGCACCGACAACAGCATGATCTGCTGCAAGGTGGACGGAAATTATTACGTCACTCCGCCCAAATTCGATGCATTCGACGCCAAGAACACCGTCTATGAGTTCGGCTACAGCGAATACAAGCAGAAGAAGGTGCTTACCTGCGGCATGTCCATCGTTTCCAAGGAGCAGTCGACGGACATGTTCTGCGTCAACGCCAACGAAGAGGCCCTCAAGAAGACCTGGGGCGCAAAGGGCGTGGGCATCTGCTCCACTCCCAGAAAGTACAAGAAGATCGCCAAGGGCGGAGATTTCCTTGCAAACTACAAGACCATATGCGAGAAGTACCAGAAAGAGCTTCCGTATACCGAGCCTGCAAATCAGCTAATCACCAGCTATACGGACTATCGCGGTACCTGGCTCTCCGGCAAGTATCCTTCGGACATGGATGCCAAGGGATGGGTCGTTCCCTATACTGGCCCGGGCAAACTGGAGTTCTGCACCGTTTCCCGCCAGCAGGGCTGGGACGACCACGGCAATCATAAGGTGCTCTGGGGCGGTTGCAGCTTCAGCAACGTCACCTGGGTGGAAGGTCGCGTCTCCAATATTACTTACGAAGACGCTCTCAACTACGTCAATGCAGTCAAGGCTTCCGGCAAATACAACAAGGTTTATGAGGATGCCGCAATCAGCGGAACCATCTCCTTCAAGGCGGGCAGCAATGACGAGGCCGAGGATTGCACAGGTTACTCCGGCTACATTCATCCCACTTATGAGATTTCATTCGTCGACCTGCTCGGCGGAACCCTTACCATCAAGTTCGGTGTCGCCTATGTGACTTTCGTGTAGGCGCTTGAATACAAAAAAACAACCGCCCGGCTTCAGATGAAGCCGGGCGGTTTTATTGTTTGCCCGTCAGTCTTTTACGACTGCTGCTGCGAGAGGCGTTTCTCGCTGGGGATAAGCAGGGCGCAGAGGCCTACTCCGATCAGCGATCCGATAGCCACGGAAAGCATTGCGGTGTCCCAGGAGCTGCCGTTGGCGATTCCGCCCACGACGATCTTGGAGCATACCGCATCGCCCACCAGATAACCGAACAGGCCCACGAATCCGGCTGCGGTTCCTGCCGCGTTCTTTGGCACCAGGCTGAGTGCCTGCACGCCTGTGAGGGCTACGGGACCGTAGATGAAGAATCCGATGAGGCACAGCGCGATATAGACCAGTACCTTCTGTGTGCCGGGTTCTACCTGCACGATGCCGGCTCCCACCATCCAGTAGAGCAGCACGCCTAGTGCGCAGAGGAACATGCAGATTACGTTCATGGGAGCGCAACGGCCCTTGAAGATCTTCGACGTAGCCCATCCGCAGGCGATGGTTCCCACCGCGCCGACGATGTTGTGCACGGAGAACGCCACCTTGCTCTCGGCGGCCGTCATGATGCCCTTTGTCTGCAGATAGGTGGGGGCCCAGTCGCCGATACCGTAGCGGACCATGTACACAGCCACGTTGGAGATGGCGACGATCCACAGGAGCTTGTTCTTGAGCACGTAGTCCACGAAGAGGGTCTTGAACGGGAGCTTTTCGCCGGCGGCGCCCTTGGACTTCACTCCGCTGTGGTCGTTGCGCCAGTCGGCTACTGCAGGAAGGCCGCAGGACTCCGGCGTGTCGCGTATTGCCCACCAGCAGAACAGGGCGATGACCATGGCCACGATGGCGGGGAAGACGAAGTTGCCCCTCCAGGTCTGCGCAACGCCCAGGTCGGCGGCGAGCGATACGCCCGCGATGGCGAGGAATCCGAGGGAGAAGCTGCCGATGGTATGGGACACGTTCCAGACGCTCATCTTGAAGCTGCGTTCGTTCTGGCTGAACCAGTGCGCCATTATACGGCCGCAGGGAGGCCATCCGAAGCCGCTCAACCATCCCACCACCAGCATCAGCACGAAGATGATCACGGTGTTGACTGCGGTGTTGGTGCCGAAGGGGATGATTCCCACCGACATCATCACGAGCGCTGAGAGTATCAGGCCCACGCATAGGAACTTGCGTGCGTCAGAACGGTCGGAGACGCTGCCCATCACGAACTTGCTGAAGGCGTAGGCAATCGAAACCGCGGACATTGCGAGACCGACTTTGCCGGCGTCGAGAATGCCGTCGTTGATCATGTCGGGCGCGGCGAGCGACAGGTTCTTGCGAACCAGATAATATGCCGCATATCCGAGGAATGCCCCAAGGAAGACCTTGAGACGCATCGCCTTGTATTCCTTGTCTATCTTTTCAGCCGGGATTTGCGCCTTCGGCTTGGGCGGGTCCAGAAATCTTGGCATCTGTGTTATCAGTTTAGAAATGTCCCGTAAAGATAGTCATTTGTTTTCATATATGACAATGTGGCAGTGGCAAAATAATTGATACCTTTGCAGGAAAAACCAGAGATATGGCAGAGAAAGATACGATGCAGACCCCTCAGGAGCCGGTTGAGAAGGCTCCCAAGAAAAAGAAAGACAACACACTCCAGAAGAAAGTGGAGGAACTTGGTGACAAATTGTCCCAGGAGCACGACAAATATGTCCGCCTGTATGCAGAATTCGAGACCTTCCGCCGCCGCAGCGCGGAAGAAAAGCTTGCGCTGGTGAGTTCGGCCTCGTCCGACACCATCAAAGGCATGCTGCCGGTACTGGATGACTGCGAGCGGGCGATGCAGATGCTGGCGGAGTCGTCCGACGATGCAGCCCGCGAAGGCACATCGCTTATATACAACAAATTGATGGAATACCTGAAGTCCCGCGGCCTTTCGGTCATCGATGCCAAGGGCAAACCCTTCGACACCGACTATCACGAGGCCGTTACCCAGTTCCCGGCTCCGTCCGAGGACCTCAAGGGCAAGGTGATAGACGTGGTCCAGACGGGCTATCTCCTTAACGGCAAGGTGCTCAGGTATGCCAAAGTAGTGGTAGGAGCATAATCGCCATGGCAGAAAAAAGAGATTACTACGAGGTCCTGGGACTCGATAAGAGCGCCTCGGCCGACGATATAAAGCAGGCGTACCGCAAGGCTGCGCTCAAGTGGCACCCCGACCGCTGGGTGAGCGGCACCGACGCCGAGAAGAAGACCGCCGAAGACAAGTTCAAGGAGGCCTCCGAAGCGTATTCGGTGCTCAGCGACCCCGACAAGAAGGCCAAATACGACCAGTTCGGCTTCGCCGGAGTGGAAGGCGCGGGCGCACAGGACTGGAGCCAGGGCTTCGGCAGCCTGAACGATATCCTGAACAACCTCTTCGGAGGTGCCTTCGGCGGTTTCGGAGGCTTTGGCGGATTCGGCGGATTCGGCGGAGGACAGCAGGGCCCGCGCACCATGCGTGGGCGTGATATCCGCACCCGCGTACGTCTCACGCTGGAAGAGATAGCCAAGGGCTGCACCAAGGAGGTCACCATCGAGCGTAACCGTCCCTGCCCCGAATGCGGCGGGCGCGGCACCAAGAATGCTTCAGATGTAAAGACCTGCCCCACCTGCCACGGAACCGGTCAGGTGCAGAATGTCGTGAACTCCCTGTTCGGGCGCACGATGACCTACACAACCTGCCCGCAGTGCGGTGGAGAAGGGACGATTGTTACAAATCCCTGCGGCAGCTGCAAGGGCACGGGTCTGGTGCGCAAGCGCGAGACGGTGCAGGTAAAGGTCCCCGCCGGAGTGGAGGACGGAATGCAGCTCACCGTGCGCGGTGAGGGCCATGCTGCCGCCCGCGGAGGCGTGAACGGCGACCTCCTGGTAATCATCGAGGAGCAGCCGCACCCTCAGCTCAAGCGGCAGGGGACCGACCTCTTCTATACCCGCGTCATCAGCATGCCGGAGGCCGTCCTGGGCACGGAAATACAGATTCCCACGCTCGACGGCAACCAGAAACTCAAGCTCGACGCAGGCACCCAGTCGGGTACGGTGGTGCGCATGCGCGGCAAGGGCGTCCCCGAGGCCGGCGGCTATTCCCGCGGCGACCTGTATGTGAAGATACTCGTCTGGATACCCAGAAAACTCAGCCGGAGCGAAAAAGAAGAGTTCGAAAAGATGCGCGACAACTCGTCGTTCAAACCCGACCCGAATCGCGACGACCGCGAACTGTTTGAAAAAGAGAGTAAATATTTTTAAAAAAAGCTTTGGCGGACTGAAAAATTATTTCTACATTTGCAGTCCGATTTGAAGCAGCCTCTCGTTGAACGGTTCAGTGACGCTGCGGATTTTATTGAATTATTGATATGGATTTGATTAAATTGGTGGAGGATTCCTTCTCGCAGAACAAAGCAGCCTCCTACCCTGAATTCAAGGCCGGTGACACCATCACCGTAACCTACAGGATTAAAGAAGGTGATAAGGACAGACTTCAGAATTTCCGCGGAGTAGTCATCCAGATTTGCGGTGCTACCCCCTATACAAGGACTTTCACTGTCCGCAAGGTTTCGAACGGAATCGGTGTTGAGAGGATTTTCCCTTACGAAAGCCCGTTCATCGACAAGATCGAGATCAACAAAGTGGGTAAGGTCCGCCGCGCACGCATCTTCTATCTCCGCAAGCTCTCCGGTAAGAAGGCTCGCATCAAGGAGGCCAAGCGTGTTGTGAAGGAAGCTTCCGCCGAATAGGTTTACAACCGGGCCAGTCCCGGTTTCCTGGCTCCTTAGCTCAATTGAATAGAGCATTTGACTACGGATCAAAAGGTTACAGGTTTGAGTCCTGTAGGAGTCACACGAAAACCCCATTAGAACGCACTCTAATGGGGTTTTTCTTATTAATTGCACAACGTTTGCACAACGAACCATTCAATCATCCTCTTCCAATTGAAAGATTGAATCAGTAGTTTTTCCAAAATATCGTGCTATTTTGAGGGCAAGGACAGTTGACGGAACGTACTTCCCCGACTCGATGGAATTGATGGTGTTCCGGCTCACGCCAATGGCATCGGCCAGCTGCTGCTGGGTGATGTCTTTGATGGCTCTCTCTACTCTTACTGTGTTTTTCATAGAGCCTACTGCTTTTTGGATCTCCAGAGCATCCACTTGAACAGCCCGTAGTATAGGATAAAGAGGAGAAGCGGAAGGAAAATCAGGATGGCTTCGCTCAGGTAGAGTTCGAGATCTTCCGGGAAACTCGGAAAGAGGGTTGCGAATCTCAGTTCCAGGAACAGACTCAAGATCAGGAAAAGAACGAAAAAAACATAAGCCGCACGCCCGATGGACTTCAGGCGAAAACCGGAAATCATTTCATCTTCCGCCTTCTCCTTCGACAGGCAGATGAGGAAGATCGACACTATAAAGATAAAGTGAGATGCCTTTGCAAAATACCAGGCCACATCAATGTTGTGAACGAACAGCGCTTGTGCGAGCATCACAATCACGAAGAGAATCAAGAAACACCAGCCAATCTTTTGGCAGGCATGCGGCATAAGGATGCTTTTGTTATTCATGTTAAACATATGTTAAGTTATCTTGTTGCAAAGATAAGTATATTTTTCATAATGACAAATAAACTTTGCAAATACTCAGAGGGGTTTTTCATATAGAGTTGTCCCAAAATTGTCCCGAAGAATTTAACTTTATTCATTTTTCTCTTGACTCGTACCCTACGGCATGTATTATCTTTGCAGGCGGATAACAAAAGTGCACGAATTGTTATGGGTAAAAACAAGTTGAAA
>JAEELG010000094.1 GCA_016288775.1 Bacteroidales bacterium
CCCTGTATCTCTCGATGTCGACTTTCTGGAGATAATCCAGAACCTGACGGCGCTTACCGACGAGGCGGAGAAGACTGCGGCGCGTAACGACGTCCTTCTTGTTCTTCTTCACGTGCTCGGTAAGGTGAGCGATACGGTAGGAAAATAAAGCAACCTGACTCTCAGGAGAGCCGGTGTCCTTATTGGACTTCCCGTACTTCGCGAAAATCTCTTGCTTCTTCTCAGGCATTAAATATTCAGCCATCGTGCAAAAAATTTTAAATAAAAGTTTATAAAATGATGATCGCTTGACGGCCATCCGGCCAAAAAGCCTGCAAATATAAGAATAATAATTGATTATTCAAGTGTTTTTTAATATCTTTGGGATATGAAAAAAGCAATCCTGACCCTTCTCGCCGGCACTTTGCTGTGCCTGAGCGCAGCCGCCTGGGGCGGCCTCGGCCACAAGACCGTTATCGCAATAGCCGAACGCCATCTTACCGAAAAGACCAAGGCAAACATCGCCCGTTATTTCGATTACGACCTCAAGGAAGACGCGACATGGATGGACAAACACCGCTTCGACGAGCCCATCGCCTACACCACCTCATGGCACGTTTACAACGTTGACGAGAATCACAACTACGACCCGAATCCCCGCCTGGCCAAGGGCGACTGCCTGCACGGAATCGCCATCGCATGCTATAACCTGAAGCATTACAAGGAGTTGAGCGACTCGGCAGTAGTGATGAACGTGAGGATGCTTATCCACTTCGTGGGAGATATGCACTGCCCCGTGCATTCTTATCTGCCCGGCCCGCGCAATTTCTGGCAGTGCAACCTGGAAGGCCACGGCAGCGGCACCTTCCATCATTTCTACGACGAGATGCCCAAGTATCTTTGGCCCTCGCTCTCGCCCGATGAACTTGCCGCAGAGCTCGACAACTGCAAGGCGGGCGCACGCCGCAAACTGGCCTCCGGCACCCTCTTCGACTGGGCCAAGGCCTGCGGCGACCGCAACGCCCTCATCTACGAGATAAATCCCCCGCTGACCGTCGACCTCGCCCCGGACACCGTCGAGAGATCACGCGAACTGGTATCGCTGCAGCTGCGCGACGCAGGATACCGCCTCGCGCGTCTTCTGAACGAACTGTTCGGAAAATAATCTGATCAGATCCTTTCTATCGTAGGAAGGTTGCGTATCCTGAGGAGCATGTTGTAACGGTCGAGCGCCTCGCCTACGCAGTCCTCCCAGGAGCGCACTATGCTCTTCGACGCCTGCACGCCCACGCGGTGCACCCTTTCGGGGTCGGCCACCAGCTCGCGGAGCTTCGCCTCCATCGCCTCAGGGTCGTTGGGCACCAGGAATCCGTTCACGTTGTCGGTGAGGATGGTCGCCGCAGTGGAGCCTTCGGCCATGACCGACGGCGAATGCAGGGCGGCAGCCTCGCGCACCACCAGCGGAGCGTTGTCGTACAGCGACGGGAACAGGAAGAGGTCCGAAGCAGCGTAGTAACGGGTGATTTCGTCTCGGTCGGTAAGCATGCCCACGAAGGTGACCTTGCTGTCGAGTCCCTTTTCGGTTACGAGTTGCTTCATCTCCTCCGCAGCGTAGCCGGTGCCCACGAAGAACATGCGGAAAGGCACGTCCGGCATGCGGGCCAGAGCCTCTATCACGAGACGGGGATTCTTCTCCCAGATATGCTGGCCCACGAACAGCATCACAAACTCTTCCGGCTTGATTCCCAGAGCGTTGCGCGCGTCCACGAAATACTTTTCTGGATAATCGGCGACGAGGTCCGAGCCGTTGTCCATCACCTCCACGTTGCCCTTGTAGCCATATTCGCGGATCACGTCGATCACCGATTCCTGGGGCACCCAAACCAGATCGGCGCTCTCGTAGAAGTCGATGATGTACCTGATGATACCGTCCACTATGGGTTTGGGGAGCACGCGCGCGAAGTCGTCGCGGTATTTGGAATGGAAGGTGGCGACCAGCGGGATTCCCTGCAACTTGGCCAGGCGCTGAGCCGCCATTCCCGTTGCAAACGGGCAGTGGGCGTGAACTATCTTGAAGCGGAGCTTTGCTATCCTTGCCAGGAACATGGGATCGATCTCGGCTATTCCGGTCACGTACGGATGGCGCTTGGGAACAGGGATGCTGAAGTAATCGAGCACCTGATAATCCAGCTTGCCATAATCCGCCCCGGGCACGTTGGGCGTGATGACCTTCACGCCCCCGGCCATCTTCTGCATCCATTTGGCGTAGTTCTCCACGCACACGGCCACCCCGTCCATCACGGGCGGGAAGCAATCGTTGAAGAGGCCTACGTTGGCCTCTTCTTTCTTCAGGGTAAAACTGGGTATGCCCATTCTATTCCGCTGAGGCCTCCGCTGCCTCTTCGGCGGGAGCTTCTTCCGCAGGAGCTTCCTCCACCATTTCTTCGGCGGGCTTTTCCTTAGGGAAAGGCAGGCCTATGCATTTCAAATTGCCGGTAAAGTAGAGTACGCCGAAGCACACTACGGCAAGCAGGAGCACCCAGCGCAGGATTTTGCGCCACAGCGGCACCCTCTTCTTGTAGGGATCGTCGAGGTCGAGCTTGGGATACTTGGCCACGCTGGTGAGCGTGCGTCCGAACGGTATATTCACGATAACGTTGGAGTTGATGGCCCAGCCGTTGGCATTCAGCACGGGTCCGAGGTTGCGGCGGCGCAGCTTGCCCCAGGCGATGAAGCACGAAGGGCCGGAGATCAGCAGCATGATGCCGAGGAGGATGAGCAGGATGCCCCACCAGGGCGTCTTGGCGATTCCGCCGATAATCCATGCCAGTGCGGCTGCAAGCACGCCGACGGCCATGCCCACTGCGGCGAATATGCCGGCGAAGCGGGCGATGTCGAACGGCGCCTTCTTTGCGGCGGCGTCGGCGGGAGCGGCGGTGGCGCCGGCCTGAAGGTCGGCCATCGCCTTGGCGTCCTTGTCGGCGGCGGACTTGTTCACCAGGCCCGTCACGAAGTTCCAGAACTTCACGTAAGGTGCCCAGAACGCCTGCTTGACGCTGATGGGGTTCTCCACCACGCGCACGATGGTGGCGTCGTAGTCGCGGCCTTCGCGGTCGTAGAACACGCCGTTGGTGCCGGGGCGCAGGTTGCGGGTCTTGCCGTCGGTCATCACGGCGACCACGTCCATGGTGCGGCCGTCGCTGCGGGCCTTGCAGTGGCAGTACAGAAGGAACATGCCGCTGAGGCCTGCCATGTCGGCGTGCTTGCCCATGTCTTCAACGCGTACGCAGAGACGGCAGCAACGCTCGTCGATATAGAGCTTGCCGGCTTCGAAAACCGACATCTCGTTCAGGTTGGGAGAATAGAAGTCGGTGAATATCACATAGTTCCGCAAGAGCTTGTAGAAGTCGCGGTACAGGTGCATGAGCTTGTTCACCTCGTCGATGGAGTTGGCCTCGGCCTCCAGGGCCTTGTCGGCGTCGACCAGTTTGAGGAGTTCCGGCTTGGCATCTGCCTTGAGGAGCTCGTTAACCTTGTCTAAGCCCAGGGGCTCCACGATATCGCCCTTCTTGTCGGCCTTCCAGGCCTCGAAGGCGGCGAACTTGCCCAGCAGGGCATTCCACTCGGCCTCGTCCACGCCGTTCTTCTTTTCGAACTTCACCATAGCGCGGAGAGCCTCGAAGCGGGCCTTCCATGCAGGGTTGATGCCGTCGAAAGGAATGATGCCGTCCTTGGTCGGGCGTGCGAGCGGGTAGGTCGCTATATCCTCGGCGCGTGCAGCGAGGTTGTCGGCGCTGATGGCGCTGATGGCGTCAACGGACACATCGACCGCAGGTGCGGCGTTCTCGTCGAAGGCTATGAGTTTGCAGCGCATGAAATAGTCTGCCACCTTGTCTTTCAGGGCGTTGCAGGCATCGAGCGCAGCCTGGGTGTCGTCGCCGAAGGGAGCGATGTCGGCAGTGCCGGCGGCGCGCCATGCGGAGTAGTCGGCGAGAGCGGTGTAGAAGGTTTCGATGAGTTCGGCGGTCACGCCTTCCACGCCGCTGCGGTCCATCGCCGAACCGGCGGTGGCGACGATGGTGCGGATGACATCCTTGAGGGCCTCATCGGGGGTGGAGGCTTCGGTGATTACGCCGTCGCCGTTGGCGCCCGTCTCGGCAAAGATGGCAACGCTGTCGGAGGTGTCTTCGATGGAGATTTCGTCCTTCTCGAGCTTGAGATTGGAGAGAATCTGGCGGGCCGACTTGTAGAGCTGCGCGCCGGCCTCGTTCTCCGTATTCAATTGATTCAGAGGCAGTACGGAATCGCCCTTGACGAGCAGGTCCTTGTCCTTGATTACGGTGGTAAGCCAGTTTGCGGCCGCGATGATCTCGTTCACACGGATCTTGCCGTCGCCGTCGGTGTCGAGCATCCTGAGCGTTTCCTCAGGGAATTCGAGGCCCTTGACGGGGCAGCTGAGCACCGTCCAGAGTTTCTGGTCGAGTTCGCCAAGGTGAGCTATATCCTCGCCGTTGCGTACGTTCACGCGGACAACTCCGCCGAAGGAGCTGTAGCTCCACTCGTATCCGCCGTTGTTTTTTGCCTTCTTTGCCATATTGTCAGGGTTTAGTGTATTTGTACAAATATACATATTTTTCATATATTTGCGATGCATGAACCGAGTTGTCATCATAGGAGGCGGGGCCGCAGGATGCTTCTGCGCCGCTGAGCTGGCGCGGCTGAGGCCGGACCTGCGGGTGAGCGTATTCGAGGCGGCTGCGCGTCCGATGATGAAGCTTGCCGTCACGGGAGGTGGCAGATGCAACATCACCAATTCGTTCGAGAGGGTGTCGTCGCTTGCCGAGGTGTACCCTCGCGGCGACAAACTGATGAAGCGCCTTCTGCATTCGTTCGGGCCTGCCGACTGCCTGCGCTGGTTCGAGGAGCACGGCGTGCGGTTCGTGACGCAACCCGACGGATGCGTCTTCCCCGCCAGCCAGGACGCGATGCAGATCGTTCACACGCTCGAGCGCGCCATGTGCGACGCCGGCGTCCAGCTCTTCTGCGGCCGCAAGGTAACTGCGGTGGATAAAGATTTGACGGTGCATTATACGGATGCTTCTGATCACCGACCGGCAGATTCCGCCCTGCCAAACGCCTCCGTCAAACCTGGAGCCTCCGTCATGCCCGGCCTGACCGGGCATCTCACACGCCCCGACGCAGTGATAGTCACGACCGGCGGTGCCACTGCGGCCAAGTTGCTGGCTGGCACAGGCATCGAACTCATACCCGACGTCCCTTCGCTGTTCACGCTGAAGATTGCCGATTCCGGACTCAGCTCGCTGATGGGCACAGTGGTGGAAAATGTGGCCCTGGGACTCGCAGGCACGCGTTTTCGCTCTCACGGCACATTGTTGCTGACCGACTGGGGAGTGAGCGGTCCGGCTACTCTGCGGCTGTCGTCCTACGCCGCACGGTGGCTTGCGGAAAACCAGTACCACGGATCTTTGTTGGTGAACTGGATGGATTCTGCGGAGGCGCCGGTACGCGAGCGCCTTTCTGCGATGTCCGAAGGGTTGCGAACCGTGTCCAACTCCCACCCCTCAGAGTTGAGCGACCGCCTCTGGAAGATGCTGGTCGAGCGCGCCGGTATCCGTGCCGACGCCCGCTGGTCCGAACTCGGCAGCAAGGGACTTTCCCGGCTCGTAAACATTTTGACAGCAGACACTTACGAGATTACGGGCAGAGCCCGGTTCAAAGAAGAATTCGTCACCTGCGGCGGCGTATCGCTGGCCGAAGTGCGGCCCGACACGCTGGAATCGCGCGGTATCCCGGGTCTCTTCTTTGCCGGCGAAGTCCTCGACATCGACGCCGTCACCGGCGGCTTCAACCTCCAGGCCGCCTGGTCCACTGCCTGGACCGTCGCCCACGCAATCAACGTTTAGCTGCTGCGGAGCGCCAGCGGAGCAGCTTGCTGCCGCTTTTCGGATTAATAATAAGATCAGGGGGTGTCGGGGGGTACGCCCCCCGTCCCTTGGGGGTGCAGGGGGATGGTAGGGCAGCTTCAGCTGCCGCTTTTCGAGTTCCAGCTTGCTGGAACGAAGAAAGCCCGGCTGAATTTCTTCAGTCGGGCATTCCGAAAAGCGGCAGCTACCTACTCTCCCACCTGGTGGGGCAGTACCATCGGCGCTAGTGAGCTTAACTTCTCTGTTCGGTATGGGAAGAGGTGGATCCTCAC
>JAEELG010000095.1 GCA_016288775.1 Bacteroidales bacterium
CGCGCATCAGCGCGAAGACCTTCTCTCCCGCGACCCGCCAGGTGTTGCAGTCCACGATCAGGACCGCATCCCTTCCGGGAAACAGGCTGCTGAATACCGCGGGAACCCTGTCGAGTATGTTTTCGCCAAGCTCGAACACTTTGGTGTCGGTGGCGTTGCGGAGCGCGTTTTCTATCCTGGGTGTCATTCTGTCTCTTGTTTTATCTTACTTCCGAACCGTTGTTCATGAGGTCGAACGGGGTGATGAGGCTGAGTTTGCCGTCGCCCTGCTCGGCGGAAAGAATCATTCCGTGGCTCTCTATGCCGCGGATCATGCGCGGCTGGAGGTTGGCCAGCACGCAGACCTGCTTGCCGACGAGATCCTCGGGGGCATAGTATGCGGCGATTCCGGAGACGATGGTGCGCTTGTCCATTCCGGTATCGATCGTGAACTTGAGCAGCTTGTCGGTCTTCGGCACGCGCTCGCAGGTGAGCACGGTGCCCACGCGGATGTCCATCTTGGTGAAATCGTCGAAGCTGCAGACCTCCTTCTGGGGAGCCACCTGCTTCGCGGCTTCCGCCTTGGCAGCGGCCTCTCGCTCGGCGCGGATGGCGTCGAGCCTGGCGAGCTGGGCGTCGATGGCGTCGTCCTCGATCTTGCCGAAGAGAAGTTCTGCGGCACCGATCTGATGGCCTGCGGGGATGATGCAGACGCGGCCCAGGATGTCCCAGGAGAGCCATACTTCGCCCGGATTTTCGCTTTCCTGCACTCCCGCGGCAACGGTATGCAGGGCAGCGCCTTCACCGGCCTTGTAGGTATTGACGGTCTCCTGCTCACCCTTGCGGTGGTCGGCGCCGGCGTGGAGCCTGACCCCGAGCATGTCGCGCAGCCTGCCGGCGGCGAACGGGGTGAAGGGTTCGAACGCTATCGCCAGGTCGGCGCAGATCTGGAGGGAGATGTTGAGTATGGTCGCAGTGCGCTCCAGGTCGGTCTTGGCGACCTTCCAGGGCTCGGTGTCGGAGATGTACTTGTTGCCCAGGCGGGCGATGCCCATCGCATCCTTGAGCGCCTCGCGGAACTTGAAGCCGGCGAGGTTGGCCTCCATCGACGCCTTGAGCGCGGGAATCTCGGCCAGCACTTCCTTGTCTATGTCCTCGAGCCTGCCGCAGGCGGGGACCTTGCCGTCGAAATACTTGTGGGTGAGGACCACGGCGCGGTTCACGAAGTTGCCGAAGATGGCCACCAGCTCCGAATTGTTGCGGGTCTGGAAGTCCTTCCAGCTGAAGTCGTTATCCTTGGTCTCGGGGGCGTTGGCGGTGAGCACGTAGCGCATCACGTCCTCCTTGCCCGGGAACTGCTCGAGATATTCGTGCGCCCACACCGCCCAGTTGCGGGAAGTGGAGATCTTGTCGCCCTCGAGATTGAGGAACTCGTTGGCCGGCACGTTGTCGGGAAGGATGTATCCGCCGTGCGCCTTGAGCATGGAGGGGAACACGATGCAGTGGAAGACGATGTTGTCCTTGCCGATGAAGTGCACCAGCCTGGTGTCTTCGTCCATCCACCACTGCTTCCAGCTCTGCGGGAGGAGCTCCTGGGTATTGGAGATATAGCCTATGGGGGCGTCGAACCACACGTAGAGGACCTTGCCCTCGGCGCCTTCCACCGGAACGGGAACGCCCCAGTCCAGGTCGCGGCTGACGGCACGCGGCTGCAGGCCGCCGTCGATCCAGCTCTTGCACTGGCCATAGACGTTCGAGCGCCATTCCTTGTGGCCGTCGAGAATCCACTCGGAAAGCCACTTTTCGTACTGGTCCAGAGGGAGATACCAGTGGACGGTCTTCTTCTTCACAGGCTCCGCGCCGCTGAGCTTGGACTTCGGATTGATGAGTTCCTCGGGGCTCAGGGTGCTGCCGCACTTCTCGCACTGGTCGCCGTATGCGCCCTCGTTGCCGCAGCGCGGGCAGGTGCCCACTATGTAGCGGTCGGCGAGGAAGGTCTTGGCCTCGGGATCGTAGTACTGCTCGCTCTCGCGGGTGACGAACTTGCCCTCGTCGTAGAGTTTGCGGAAGAATTCCGACGCGCCCTCTGCGTGCACCTCGGATGACGTGCGGCCATAGATGTCGAAATTGATGCCCAGGCCGGTGAAGGAATCCTTGATTATCTTATGGTAGCGGTCTACGATATCCTGCGGCGTGCAGCCCTCCTGGCGCGCCTTGATGGTGATGGGCACGCCGTGCTCGTCGGAGCCGCAGACGTACAGCACGTCTTCACCGCGCATGCGCAGGTAACGGACATAGATATCGGCGGGCACGTATACGCCCGCCAGATGGCCTATGTGCACGGGGCCGTTTGCATACGGCAGGGCACAGGTTACAAGTGTTCTCTTTTTATCGTTCATTTCTTATCGGTTTTTTCTCGTCCAATTTTCTGTCGGATACGGCGCTGGGCAGCCTGCAGCTTGAGCATTTCCTGCATCAGGGGCAACTGCTCCTCGGCAGGCACGGAGGCCAGCGAGCGGCGTATGGTGTCGAGGCGGTCCTGCACCCGGCGCTCGGCATAGACCATTATGGCCTTGGGCACGCCGGAGGTGAGGAAACTTGTGGTAGAAGTGAGCGACGCCTCGAATGCGCCCACCGTAAGCTGGTATTTTTCCGTGGACAGGCTTGCGGCCAGATTGGCCAGCGCGCGGTCCTCGCCGTCGAGCACCGCCTTGAGTATGGCTTCCTGCGGACGGCCCTCGTCGTACAGGGCCATGTATCTGTCGTACAGCGCTTTATACGCCGTATTGGCAAAGCATCCGTCATCGGCTTCGAGCGCCTCGCGGATGAAGTCGGCAACCGTTACGCGGTCTTCGTCCTCCTCGCCGGTGTAGTATGGAGAGTCGCTCTCGAACACGAGCGGCTCCGTGCCGTAGCGCAGCAGGAAGAACAGCAGGTCGCGCTCCGCCGGCGCCAGGGTACGGTTCTCCAGATACGGCTCGCCTCCTGTAACTACAACTCCGTCGGAGTAGCCTCCCTCGCCCCCCGAAGAATGGGGGGAAAGGGGGGCTCCGGAAGCCACTCCTCCGTCGGAATCTCCGGAGGCGTCCCTTACGGAGCGCTGCCTGTCACGGGCGGCCTCTTCCTGCTTGCGGCGCCGCACGTTGGAGATGCGTTCGAAGAGGATTGCGGACTCGATGCCGAACCGCACCGCCACCGTATCCACGTACACCGAACGCTTCACTGGGTCGGGAATCTCGGCGATGGTGTCGGCGATGTCGTTGATCAGTTCGGCCCGCTTAAGGGGATCCCTGCCCGCCTGGGAAAGCAGCAGGTCGGTCTTGAATTCTATGAAGTCACGCTCGCTGTCGGCGATGAACTGCTGCATCTCGGCGAGGGTGTGCTTGCGCCCGTAAGAATCGGGATCCTCGCCGTCGGGGAGCAGCACCACCTTCACGTTAAGGCCCTCCGCCAGTACCAGGTTGATGCCGCGCAGGGCGGCGTGGATGCCGGCGCTGTCGCCGTCGTACATTATGGTGACGTTCTCGGTGAACTTGTGGATGAGGCGGATCTGCTCCACCGTGAGCGCGGTGCCGCAGGTGGCCACCACGTTGGTGCTGCCCAGCTGGTGCAGCGTGACCATGTCGACGTTGCCCTCCACCAGGATACACTTGCCGCTGCGCGAAATCTCGCTCTTGGCGAACCAGATGCCCAGCAGGTTGCGGCTCTTGACGTAAATCTCCGTCTCCGGGGAGTTGACGTACTTGGCGGGGTTGTCGGCATGAAGGGTGCGGCCGCTGAACGCCAGCACGCGCCCGCTCACCGAGTGGATGGGGAACATCACGCGCTCGCGGAACTTGTCGGCCACGGAACCGTCCTCGCGCTGCACGGCAAGGCCTGCGGCGAGAATGTACTCCATCTTGTAGCCCGCGGCGATGGCGGCGTCGATGAAAGTCGTCTTGCCCGACGGAGCCCAACCGAGCCCGAAGCGGGCGATGGTCTCGTCTTCCAGGCCTCGGTTGCGCAAGTATTGGTAGCCGACCGCCTTGCCCTCCGGGGTCTGCAACTGCGAGGCGAAGAACTTCTGCGCGAACTCGCTCACCAGCAGCAGGCTCTCGCGGCGCTGCCGGCGGACTATCTCCTCCGGGGATTCCTCCTCCTCCACTATGTCGATCTTGTATTTGGCGGCAAGATAGCGGAGCGCCTCCACGTAGCTGCTGTGCTCGTGCTCCATCACGAAACCCACGGCGGAGCCGGACTTGCCGCAGCCGAAGCACTTGAAGATACCCTTGGCCGGGGACACGTAGAACGACGGCGTCTTCTCGTTGTGGAACGGGCAGCACGCCACATAGTTGGCCCCGCGGCGCTTCAGCGTCACGAAATCCCCGACCACGTCCTCTATCCGGGCTGTATCGAGAATCAGGTTGACTGTCTCCTGGGGTATCACGAAGCTATCTCACACAAGAATTTTATGCGCACGAGTCGGATTTCCATCTCGTCGTAGTCGGGGCCGAGCGCAGCCACTGCGTCGGCGACCGAATCGGATGCGGCTTCGTCGCGGAAGTATTCGTAAATCTCGTCGACTATGTCGTCGTCGAGGGTCTCTTCGATGTAGTAATCCAGATTGAGCGAGGTGCCGGTGGACACGATGGCCTCGATTTCGGTCATCAGTTCGTCCATCTCGAGGCCGCGGGCCTCGGCTATGTCTTCCAGCGACATGCACTTGTCGATGCTCTGGATTATGAAAATCTTGTTCGCCGACTTGCTGGGAGCGGATTTGACTATGAAGTCGTCGGGGCGGGTTATCTCGTTCTCTTCCACATACTTGCGTATGAGGTCGACGAACTCGGCGCCGAACTTGCGGGCCTTGCCTTCGCCCACGCCCTGGCAGCCCTTGAGTTCCTCTATCGTGATGGGATAGAGTATGGACATGTCGTCCAGGGCGGGGTCGCCGAAGATGATCCACGGCTGGAGCTTGAGCTTGCGGGCGACGTCGCGGCGGAGGTCCTTGAGCATGGCGAGCAGCACCGGGTCGCCGGCACCGCCGCCTCCGCGCATTGCGGCGTTGGCAGCCTTCTCTTCTTCGTCCTCCTCGTCGTCGGAAACGTCGCCTCCGCCTGTGAACACGCGGTCCTCGACCATCTTGAGTTCATAAGGGGCGGCAAGGAATTCGCGGCCCTTGTCGGTTACGGCGATAAGGCCGTAGCTTTCGATTTCCTTCTCCAGCAGATGGAGAATCAGGCCCTGGTGGATCACGGTGCACCAGAATTTTTCGCTGTGGTCGCCTCCCTTGCCGAAGAAAGGCAGGTCGTCGTGCTTGTACGACTTGACCATGGCGTTGGAGTTGCCCACGAGGATGTTGGCGAGGTGCTCTATCTTGAAATGCTCGGGCAGCGACTCGATGAGCTCAATGACCAGCTTCATCTGTTCGCGGCCGTCGAAGAGCGGCTTGGGGTTCACGCAATTGTCGCAGGAGCCGCAGTTGTCCTGCGGGTAGTCCTCGCCGAAGTAGTTGAGCAGCAGCTTCCTGCGGCACTGGTTGGACTCGGCGTACGCCACCACCTCCGCCAGCAGCTGGCGGCTGATTTCCTGCTCGGCGACGGGTTTGCCCTGCATGAATTTTTCCAGCTTCTGGATATCCTTGTAGCTGTAGTAGTCGATGCAGCGGCCCTCCATGCCGTCGCGGCCGGCGCGCCCCGTCTCCTGGTAGTAGCTTTCGATGCTCTTGGGAATGTCGTAATGGATCACGAAGCGCACGTCGGGCTTGTCGATACCCATTCCGAAGGCGATGGTGGCCACGATGACGTTGATTTCCTCGGTGAGGAAGGCGTCCTGGTTCTCGGCGCGCGTCTTGGCGTCGAGCCCGGCGTGATACGGGCGCGCCTTGATGCCGTTGATGCAGAGCAGCTGCGCTATCTCCTCCACCTTCTTGCGGCTGAGGCAATAGACTATTCCGGACTTGCCGGGGTTCTGCTTGATGTACTTGATCATGTCCTTCTCCACGTCCTGCTTGTCGCGCACCTCATAATAGAGGTTGGGACGGTTGAAGGAAGACTTGAACACGGCCGCCCCCTGGATGCCCAGGTTCTTGAGGATGTCGCTCTGCACCTTGGGGGTGGCGGTGGCGGTGAGGGCGATGATGGGCAGGCGCCCGATCTCGTCGACCAGGGCGCGTATGCGGCGGTATTCCGGGCGGAAGTCATGGCCCCACTCGGATATGCAGTGGGCCTCGTCGACCGCGTAGAAGGATATCTTGACCTCACGCAACAGGGCTACGTTCTCCTCCTTGGTGAGCGACTCGGGGGCTACGTACAGTATCTTGGTCTTGCCGCTGAGCAGGTCGGCGCGCACCTCCTCTATCTGCGCCTTGCTGAGCGAGGAATTGAGGAAGTGCGCGATGCTGCCTGCCCGTTCTCCCGATTCGAAACCGCGAAGCAGATCCACCTGGTTCTTCATAAGGGCGATGAGCGGCGATATGACTATGGCAGTGCCGTCCATGAGCAGGGCCGGCAACTGGTAGCACAGCGACTTCCCACCGCCGGTGGGCATGAGCACGAATGCGTCGCCACCGTCAATCAGGTGACGGATGACGTCCTCCTGGTCGCCCTTGAAGTTGTCGTAGCCGAAGAACTCCTTCAGCGTTCTGTGGATGGTCGCGGAGTCGATGGACATCGGGGATCAGTCTAAGGTGTGTATCGCAAGGCCGGAACGGAGCTTGGGCTCGAACCATGTGGTCTTCGGAGGCATGATCTGGCCGCTGTCGGCAATGTCGAGCAGCTGCTTCATGCTCACCGGATAGAGTGCGAAGGCGACTTTCATCTCGCCGCTGTCGACCCTGCGGGCGAGTTCTCCGAGGCCGCGGATGCCGCCGACGAAGTCGATGCGCTTGTCGGTGCGGAGGTCCTTGATGCCGAGGAGCTTGTCGAGCACCAGACGGGACAGGATGGTGACGTCGAGCACGCCGATGGGGTCGGAGTCGTCGTAACGGCCGGGCTTCGCAGTGAGGCTGTACCATTTGTCGCCGAGGTACATGGAGAAGTTGTGCAGGCCGGTGGGGCTGAAGGGTTTTGCCGGACGGCCGCAGCGCGGCTTGGTGGCCAGAGCGACCTCGAAGTCCTCCTCCAGCGCCTTGAGGAACTCCTCGGGGGTCATTCCGTTCAGGTCCTTGACCACGCGGTTGTAGTCGATGATCTTGAGGTGGCTCTCAGGGAAGCAGACCGCCATGAAGTAGTTGTACTCCTCGTTGCCGGTGTGGTTGGGATTCTTCTCGCGCTTCTCGGCGCCCACGCGTGCCGCAGCGGCGGTGCGGTGATGGCCGTCGGCAACGTAGAAGGCATCCACCTTGGTGGTGAAGATTTCCGTGATGCGGGCCACCGTGGCCGGGTCGTCGATCACCCAGAATTCGTGGCCGAAGTTGTTCTCATCCTTGAACTTGTACTCGGAGGGGCGTTTGATGGCCGCCTCGACGATGGCGTTCAGTTCCGGATTGTCGCGGTAGGAGAAGAACACCGGCTCGATGTTGGCGTTCTGGATGCGGACGTGGATCATGCGGTCGTCCTCCTTGTCCTTGCGGGTGAGCTCGTGCTTCTTTATGATGCCGTTGGCGTAGTCGTCGGTGTGGGCGCAGAGCACCAGGCCGTACTGGGTGCGCTTGTCCATGGTCTGGGCGTAGACGTAGTAGCACTCCGACGGGTCGCGGCGGAGCCATCCGCGCTCGCGCCAGAGCTTGAAATTCTCCACCGCCTTGTCGTACACCTCGGGGGCGTGCTCGTCGGCTATGGGCTCGAAATCGATCTCGGGCTTGGTAATGTGAAGGAGCGACTTCTCCCCTGCCATCTTCTTGGCTTCCTGGGAGTTAAGAACATCGTAAGGGGGTGCTGCGACCTCGGTCACCATGTCTTTCGGGGGCCTGAGGGCTGCAAAAGGTTTTACTCGTACCATTGGGCTGTCAATTTTATATCCCCAAGATACGGATTAAATATCAAAAAAACAAGAGGCGCACGGCGAAGCGCTAATTCTCCTCGCCGTCGTAGATGATTTCCTCTTCCTCCTTGTCGTCGTCGGGAACGTCGTCCTCGTCGTCTTCGTCCTCGTCATCTTCGTCGTCTCCGCCAAGAAGGCCGAGGCCGGGAAGCTTGCGGTGCTGCTGGGGAAGGTCTTCGAAGGCAACGTAGCCGTTTTCGAACTCCAGGGGGATGGGGCCCTTGGTATCAATGATTTCGGGGCCCTCCACGCTACCGGCCTCCTCCGCCTCGAGCGTGATGTTCACGCTCTTGCGGGCGGCAACGTCGTAAAAATACACGAATTTGACGACGCCTGCGGCAACTGTGTCGGCTATGCTAACCATGTCGACGGAGCCGGAACCGAGGTCCTGCAGGGCGTAGCGGGCAACCACGTTCCCCGACTCGTCGAAAGCCTTGAAAAGAATGGGCTGGTCGACCGTGAATTCCAGATCTGCACGCAAATGCTTGTGGAAGGTGTACAGCGAGTTGTTGCCGTCGATCCTGTACACTCTGAAGAATCCTTTTATCCCTTCGAGGGTGACCCTGTAAGTATAGACCATAATAGTTTTTTCCTTCGGTTTCAAATGCGAAGATAATAAAAAACCACTATATTTGGAGTGCCATGAGCGATATTTATAAAAGTATTTCCTCTCCGGCCGAGGGCCTTTTCAAGGATAACGGCAGCAGATTCATAGCGTTAGCCTACCCCGTGGAAGACGAGGCGCAGGTGCGCGGAATCGTGGCTTCGCTCAAAAAGGAGTACCACGACGCACGCCATCACTGCTACGCCTACCGCATCGGGGCCGCCGGCGAGGCATGGCGCGCCAACGACGACGGAGAGCCCTCCGGGTCGGCCGGGCGCCCCATACTCGGGCAGATAGACTCCGCCGGCCTGAGCGACATCCTCGTGGTGGTGGTGCGCTACTTCGGCGGCATCAAGCTGGGCATACCCGGACTCATCCGCGCCTACAAGACTTCCACCGCCGACGCCCTTGCGAACGCAACCGTAACGGAAAAGATCGCCGGCCGCTGGTACCGCATAGGCTTCTCCTACGACAGCATGCAGCAGGTGATGAAGGCAGTCAAGGACCTCGACCTCCCTCAACGCGCCCGCGAGTTCGGCGCCGAGTGCACCATGGAGGTCCGCGTACGCCGCTCCCTTGAGGAAGATTTTTTGGAAAGAACCGATACTATATGTACCTTTGTTGACTCATTATAATTTGAAATAACACTAAAAAATGTCAAAAGTTCACGTATTCAACGCCGGTCCCTGCCTCCTTCCCCAGGTGGCGATCGACAATTCCATCGAGGCCCTGAAGAATTTCAGCGGTACCGGTGTCTCCCTCATCTCAATCTCCCACCGTACCAAGGAGTGGGACGCGGTCATGGACGAATGCCGCGCCCTCTGGAAGGAACTCCTCAACATTCCCGACGACTACGAGGTGGTGTTCCTCGGCGGCGGCGCAAGCCTCGGATTCCTCTACGTGGCGATGAACTACCTTGAGAAGAAGGCCGCATACCTCGATACCGGAGTATGGGCCCACAAAGCCCTCAAGGAAGCCCAGGGCATAGGCGAAGCCTACGCAATCGCCTGCTCCAAGGACCGCAACTACTGCTACGTCCCCAAGGGCTACGAGATCCCGACCGACCTTGACTACCTGCACATCACCACCAACAACACCATCTACGGCACCGAGATCAAGACCGACTACGACTGCCCCGTTCCCCTCATCGCCGACATGTCATCCGACATCCTCAGCCGCAGGGTCGACGTGAGCAAGTACGCCATGATTTACGGCGGCGCCCAGAAGAACGCGGGTCCTGCCGGCGTGACCTTCTACATCATCAAGAAGGACCTCCTCGGCAAGGTGAGCCGTTACATCCCCACCATGCTCGATCTCCGCACCCATATCGACAAGCTCTCCATGTTCAACACCCCTCCCGTGTTCTCCATCTTCGTGATGAACGAGACGCTGAAGTGGCTGAAGGGCATCGGAGGCATCGACGCCATACACGCCATCGACGAGAAGAAGGCCGCCACGCTGTATGCCGAAATCGACCGCAACAGCCTCTTCCGCGGCACCGCCGACAAGGAGGACCGTTCCATCATGAACGTTTGCTTCGTGATGGCAGAGGGCCGCGAGGAGCTGCAGGACGAGTTCTTCGCCTTCGCCAAGGAGCGCGGCATGATCGGCATCAAGGGCCACCGCAGCGTGGGCGGATTCCGCGCATCCCTTTACAATGCCTGTTCCCAGGAGGACGTCGACGCCCTCGTGGCCTGCATGCAGGAATTCGAGAAACTTCACATTTAAGAGACATGAAAGTTCTAGTAGCAACCCAGAAGCCCTTCGCAGCCGTTGCGGTAAACGGCATCAGGGAAATACTCGAAGCCGCCGGACACGAGGTGGTACTGTTTGAGAAATACGCCGCCCAGGAGGATCTGGTGGCCGCCGTCGCAGACGCAGACGCCATGATCATCCGCTCCGACAAGGTGACCCCTGAGGTCATCGCCGCCGCCCCCAAGCTGCGTATCGTGGTGCGCGCCGGCGCAGGTTTCGACAACGTCGACCTGGCAGCCGCCAGCGCCCGCGGCATCGTGGTAATGAACACCCCCGGACAGAATTCCAACGCCGTGGCGGAACTTGCAGTGGCCCTGATGATTTTCATGGCCCGCACCCAGTTCACGCCCGCCACAGGCTCCGAAGTCCAGGGCAAGCGCCTCGGCGTGCAGGCCTACGGCAACGTGGGCAGGCTCGTAGGCGCCAAGGCAAAGGCACTCGGAATGAGCATTACGGCACTCGATCCCTTCCTCACCGACGAGCAGATAATCGCCGGCGGAGCGGATCCCGTGCACTCCGTGGAGGAGCTTTATGCCTGCAGCGACTACCTCTCCATCCATATCCCGGCCCTCCCCGCCACCATCAGGAGCATAGGTTACGACCTGATCACCCGCATGCCCAAGGGAGCCACCCTGGTGAACACCGCCCGCAAGGAGGTCATCGACGAGGAAGGCCTTATGCGCGCCCTTGAGGACCGCCCCGACCTGAAGTACGTCACCGACGTGATGCCCGACAACTACGCTGCCCTGCAGGAGAAGTTCGGACTGCGCGTGTTCGCGACTCCCAAGAAGATGGGCGCCCAGACGGCCGAGGCCAACATCAACGCCGGCCTTGCCGCCGCGCGCCAGATAGCGGACTACTTTGCCACCGGCAACACCCGCTTCCAGGTTAACAAATAGTGATAAGAATCAAGCACATACTCCTTACGCTTGCGGCCGCCGTTGCGACGGCCGCCGGCGTCTTTGCGCAGGAGGTCGAGAAGCGCGACACCCTCGACACCTCCTACGTCACCGCCGTCCGCGAAAAGATGCGCAACACCACCCAGACGGGCCTGATGCGTCTCGACGGCGAAAAACTCCGAAGCGGTGTCGCGGTTTTCGGCACGCCCGACCTCATCAAACAGCTTCAGCTGCTGCCCGGCGTGGCAGTCGGCAACGAGCTCATGTCGGGCCTTTACGTGCACGGAGGCGACGGCAACGACAACCTCTTCCTGCTCGACGGCGTGCCCCTGTACAACATCAGCCACTTCGGCGGGCTCTTCTCGAGCTTCAACACCGACGTGGTGGACAACCTCGACTTCTACAAGAGCGGCTTCCCCGCCCGCTACGGCGGCAGGCTGTCTTCCGTGGTTGACGTGGAGACTTCCGAGGGCAACATGGAGGAGTATCACGGAGGGCTGGCGCTCAGCATAATCGACGGGCGCATTCATTTCGAAGGCCCCATCGTGAAGGACCGCACATCCTTCAATTTCGGCCTGCGTCGCTCATGGATGGACGTCGTGACCATTCCCGCCATCGCCTATGCCAACCGCGAGATGGAAGGCGACATGAAGGTGAGCGGAGGATACTCCATGAGCGACCTCAACGCCCGCCTGACCCACAAGTTCTCACCCAAGAGCAAGCTCAACGTAAACTTCTACTGGGGGCAGGACGACCTGCGCGCGGGACTTGAAGACGGAGGCAGCACGGACACCGACCTGGACATCAAGATGCGCACCGCCTGGGGCTCGCTCACGGCATCCGCCAACTGGGAATACAAATACGCCAAGCAGCTGACCGGCAGGCTGCTGGGATACTACAGCCGCAGCGGTTCCGACGTCGGCTACTCCTTCGGCGTCGGTCTCAAATTCGACGACGGCGAATCGGGATTCTACATGGACGACGACAATGTCTGCTCCGTGCAGGACGCCGGATTCAAGTACGACTTCGACTGGTTCCCCAACAGCTTCAACCACGTCCGCTTCGGCGCGGCGGCGGCATACCACCATTACAAAACTTCGCGTACATACGAGCAGAAGACCACCTTCACCGGAATCGCCGACGAGACCAACTCCGACACCGAAGGCAAGTCCTACAATGCTGTGGAGCCGGCGCTCTACATAGAAGACGAGCTGACGCTGGCGTACAATTTCACAGTCAACGCCGGCCTGCGCCTGTCGATGTTCACCTCCGGCGGGCAGATCTGGGTTTACCCGGAACCGCGCGCCGCACTCAAGTGGCTGATCACCAAAGACATCTGCGCCAAGCTGTCGTACACCCGCATGAGCCAGTACGCGCATCTGGTGACGGCCATGTACATAGACCTCCCCACCAACAGCTGGATGCCTTCGACTCCGGAGGCCCCGCCCATGGTGTCGGACCAGATCGCCGGCGGCCTGTATTTCACTCCGGGCAACTTCAGGATCAACCTGGAAGGCTGGTACAAGACCATGGACGGCATGCTTACCTACAACGGAGCCAACTCGTTCTACCCCCCGCTGATCAACTGGGAGAAGTCTTTCACCAGCGGCAAGGGCAAGTCGTACGGCTTCGAGTTCGAGGCCACTTATGAGGTTCCAAAGCTGGAGCTGTCGGCATATTACACCCTGGGGTGGACCTGGAGGCAATTCGACGCCTACTATCCCTTCCCCTACCACGACCGCATCGACAACCGCCACAAAGTCAACCTCATAGGCACTTGGCGGCCCACCAAGCGATGGAACGTGTACTTCAACTGGAATTACCATTCCGGCAATCGCATCACCCTGCCGAGCCACGTAATCAGGCATGAACAGGGTACGTCGTCGATGCTCTACGAAGCTCCCTACAACGCCAAGCTGCCCGACTACCACCGCCTTGACGTGGGAGCCGATTTCCGCATCTTCGCCGGAGAGCGAACGGAGCTGGACTTCAATCTGAACATCTACAACGTTTACAACCACGTGAACGCTGCATTCGGCATACTCGACACCGACGAGAAGGGCAACTACATCGGCATGGCCTACGGTCTGGTGCCCATCATTCCCACACTTGGAGCGACCTTCAAATTCTGATGCCATGGTAAAGAGACTTGCATACGTCGCGGCGCTGCTCCTTGCAGCCGTTTCCTGCGAGATTCCCTTCGAGCTCGATAACATTTCTCAGCCGAAGCTCTACGTGCATTACCTGCCCACCGACGGCACTCCGCGCATGAAACTGGGATATGCCGAGCCCGCTTTCGGCAAACTCAGCACGAAGAATTACAATTTCAAGGCCTCCGACATTTCGGTTCAGGTTAACGGAAAGGCCGCATCGATCAAGCTTCTGGAGAATACTGAAAACGACCCCGGCGGCAACACCGTTTTCGTGGTTCCCGAGGTCGAAGGCGGACTCAAGGCTGGCGACAAAGTGGAGGTGCGGATAAAGGGCGACAAAGTTCCCGAGGCCTACGCCTACACGACCATTCCTCCAAAGCCCACAGTGACGTCGGTGGAGATGAAACCGGTCACACGCGACTCATCGGACGCCACGAAGGTCACGGTGTATCTGTCCAAGGCGGTAGAGGAAGGCGAGTATTTCGGGCTCAAGACGGCCATCAAGACAACCATAGTTTCCGGATACATGTCAGAGGAAACCTACGAGCTGCTGAACAGCATGGGCCTGGGCAACCTGGCGGCCTTCACCGGCCTTCCGGGCATCCCCGGCATGCCCGACATCCCCATCCAGTACGACACCACGGTCATGGTGAGCTATACCACGGCCGGGCAGCTCGCCTCCACCGCCGACATCAACAAGCTCGACCTCGACGGCTTCATGAGCGTGGACTACCGGAACGGGATCGTGGAATCCGGGCTGTTCAGCGGGGAGCCCATGATGCTGCTTTCCGAGAGGATGTTCGACGGCAGCGCCTACTCGTTCTATATCAATTCCATAGACACCTTCAGCGGGGATATGTTCGACCTGGATTTGGGCGGGATTGACGACAGCTACGTGGTGAATACGGACGAAATGCCGGACTTCCCCGATGACCCGGACTATCCCGGGGACGGCGAAGACGAGCCGTATTATATCTATTTCATCGTCAGTGAGTCACAGGAGGTTCAGATGGAGGTCTTCCGCCTGAGCGAGGAGTTGTTCAACTATTGCAAGGCGCAGTACCTCATGAACTTCAATATGTTGTCGAACTTCGGGCTCTCGCCGCCCAACTTCACCTACACCAACATTTCCGGCGGCGTCGGCATCGTCGGCGGAATCAGCAGTGTAAAAACGATCTGGTACGACGTCCCCCGACACCCCCTGATCTAATTAGGGTCGCATATTGATACGGCTGAAGCGGAAATCAGAGACGTTACTTCCGCTGGCGGACGGCTTCGAAGAGGAGGATGGCGGCGCTGACGGAGACGTTGAGGGAGTCGAGGGCGCCGAGCATGGGAATGCGGATGTGGGCCGTAGCGGCTGCGCGCCACTGCTGCGAGAGACCAGTGCTTTCGGTTCCCATGACCAGCGCGGTTCCGCGCTTAAGGTCACAGTCGTAATACAGCGACGAATCCTGCAGCTGAGCAGTCAGGATCTGGATGCCGCGCGCCTTCAGCCAGGCAATCGCTTCCTCCGAAGAGCAGGCCACGCAGGGCACGGTGAATATGGCGCCTATGGACGCACGGATGAGGTTGGGATTGTAAAGGTCGGTCAGCGGATCGCATACCAGAACGGCGTCGGCACCGGCGGCGTCGGCGCTACGAAGCACCGCCCCCAGGTTCCCCGGCTTCTCCACCGCCTCGAGCACCACTATCAGCGGGTTCTCAGGAAGTTCCAGATCTTCTAGCCGCCTCTCTTTGGCCGTGACCTCCGCAATCACTCCTTCCGTCCCTCCCCGGTACGCCACTTTCTCATACACCTCCGGACTCACTTCGAAGATTCTAGTATCTGCCCCGTTGCCGGGAAGTGACTTTGCTCTCCAGAGACCGTCTGCGCCCACGCAGCGTGAGTGGGAGGGGCCCGCCGCTTTAGCGGTGGGAGGGATAGGACCGAAGGTCCGTAGTCTCTGGAGAGTAAAGTCCGGACCGTGCAACGAGGGGCATACAAAAACGCTGTCAACCTCGTAGCCGGCGGCGAGGCAGTGCTCCAGCTCGCGGCGGCCTTCGACCACGAATAAACCGCTCTCGCGCCGCAGGGACGAATCCTTCTGCAGCGCGAGCAGGCGCTTGACCTTGGGGTTCTGCGCGGAAGTTATGAGCTCCGCAGGCATATTATTCGGCCTCGGCGGTTTCCTTCTTCAGGACCTTTTCGGGACGCATCTGCGGGAAGAAAAGAACGTCCTGGATGGTAGTCTGGCCGGTCATGAACATGGTGAGGCGGTCGATACCCATGCCAAGTCCGGAAGTCGGAGGCATGCCGTATTCGAGGGCGCGCACGAAGTCCATGTCGATATACATGGCCTCGTCGTCGCCCTTGCTCTTCAGGGCGGCCTGCTCCTCGAAACGCTCCAGCTGGTCGATGGGGTCGTTCAGCTCGGAATAAGCGTTCGCAAGCTCCTTGCCGCACACGAACAGCTCGAAACGCTCGGTGAGCGTGGGGTCGCTGCGGTGGCGCTTGGTAAGCGGAGACATCTCCACGGGATAGTCGATGATGAAGGTGGGCTGCACGAGCTTTTCCTCGCAGTAGGCGCCGAAGATGGCGTCGATCAGCTTGCCCTTGCCCATGGAAGGCTCGATATCCACTTTGAGCCGCTTGCAGGTGGCCCGCAGTTCGTCCTCGTCCATGCCCTTCACGTCCACGCCGGCGTATTCCCGTATGGCCTCGAGGATGGGCAGACGCCTGTAGGTGCCGCCGAAGTCGACCTCCTGCCCGCCGATGTTCACGCGGGTGGTGCCGTTCACCTTCATGGATATCTTCGCCAGCATCTTCTCGACGAAGGCCATCATCCAGTTGTAGTCCTTGTAGGCCACATAGATTTCCATTCAGGTAAGCTCCGGGTTGTGTGTCTTGTCCATGCCTTCGTTGCGGAAATCCTTGGCGAACTCGTACACGCCGTTGTATCCGCCGACTATCAGCCTCTTGAGGTACAGCTCGTTGGCTATACGGAGGTACAGGGGAATGTCGAGCGCGTTGTGGTGGGTGACGAAGGGGCGGGCGGTGGCGCCTCCGGGGATGCTCTGCAGGATGGGGGTTTCCACCTCCAGGCAGCCGGCCTCGTTGAAATACTCACGCATGGTGGCGATGATCTGCGCACGCTTGACGAACACGTCCTTGACCTGCGGATTCACGATAAGGTCCACATAGCGGCGGCGGTAACGCATTTCGGGATCGGTCACGGCGTCGAACACCTGACCCTCGGCCTCCTTCACGATGGGGAGCACCTTCAGGGACTTGCTCAGAAGCGTGAGCTCCTTGGCGTGAACGCTCAGCTGCCCGGTCTGGGTGATGAACGCGAATCCCTTGATTCCTATGATATCGCCTATGTCCAGAAGTTTCTTCCAGACGGTGTTGTACATGGTCTTGTCTTCTCCGGGGCAGATCTCGTCGCGCTTGACGTAAATCTGGATGCGCCCTTTCTCGTCCTGCAGCTCGCCGAAAGAGGCCGCGCCCATAATGCGGCGGCTCATCAGGCGGCCTGCTATGCAGACTTCCTGGAAATTGTTTTCCTCGGGCTTGTAACCTTCCGTAATTGCCGCTGTATCAGTGTTTACCGGATACTCTGCGGCGGGGTAGGGCTCTATGCCCAACTCCCTGAGCTTTGCCAGCGATTCCCGGCGAAGCTGCTCCTGCTCGCTAAGTTCAATTGTCATAACGATACAAAAGTACGAATTTTTTATTATATTTGTGAGTTATGACTAAGGAATGCAAGTGGATTGTAAGGGAACAGGCCGATCCGGCGAAAGTTGACAAGCTTTGCGCCGAGGTCGGAATCGACCGTGTGCTGGCCCAGCTGCTGGTCGACCGCGGCGTCGAGACCTTCGACCAGGCGCGGCGTTTCTTCCGTCCCAGCCTCTCCGACTTGCACGACCCTTTCCTGATGACCGACATGGACGCTGCGGTTGAAAGGCTGCACCAGGCCATCACCTCCGGCGAAAAGATACTCGTCTACGGCGACTACGACGTCGACGGCACCACCGCGGTGTCGCTCGTGTTCTCCTTCATCAGGCGTTTCACCTCCAACGTCGATTTCTACATTCCCGACCGTTACGACGAGGGCTACGGCGTGTCGTACAAGGGCATCGACTGGGCGTTCGAGGGCGGATTCAAGCTCATCATCACGCTCGACTGCGGCATCAAGGCCATCGACAAGGCAGAGTATGCCCGCAGCAAGGGCGTGGACATGATAATCTGCGACCACCACCTCCCTGAGGACAAGCTTCCGGCTGCGGTGGCTGTGCTCGACCCCAAGAGGGACGACTGCAACTATCCCTTCGACGACCTTTCCGGATGCGGCGTGGGGTTCAAGCTGGTGCAAGCGTACTCCCAGCGCTACGACGTGCCTTTCGAGTCGCTTGTGCCGCTGCTCGACCTGCTGGTCGTCAGCATCGCCTCCGACCTCGTGACCATGGTCGGCGAGAACCGCACACTGGCGCACTTCGGCCTCAAGCAGCTCAACGAAGACCCTCACAAGGGCCTCCTCGCCATGATAAACCTCTCCAATCTTGAGCCGGGCCACATCACCATCGACGACATAGTCTTCAAGATAGGCCCCCGCATCAACGCCGCAGGCCGAATGGAGTCGGGGCGCCTTGCCGTCGAGCTCCTCACTGCGGGCGACGTCCAGGAGGCCATGTTCATCGGCGAGAAGATCAACGAGAACAACAACGAGCGCAAGAACATCGACCGCGAGGTCACCAAGGAGGCGCTCGAAATGGTGGAGAGCGGCAGCTGCCTGGCCCGTGAGAACGCCACCGTGGTATACAATCCGCGCTGGAGCAAGGGCATCGTGGGCATCGTGGCATCGCGCCTGGTGGAGGCTTATTACAAACCCACCGTGGTGCTCACCAAGAGCAACGGATTCGTCACCGGTTCGGCCCGCAGCATCGCCGGATTCGACCTCTACGAAGCCATCGAGAGCTGCGCCGACCTGCTGGAGAACTTCGGCGGCCACGTGTACGCGGCCGGCCTCACCCTCAAGGAAGAGAACCTGGAGGAATTCGCGCGCCGCATCGACGCATTCATCGCCGGCAAGATAACCGCCGAGATGCTGGTACCCGTGGTGGACATCGACGCCCGCCTCGACTTCTCCCAGATCACGCCCAAATTCTTCCGCATACTCAAGCAGTTCCAGCCCTTCGGCCCCGGCAACAACAATCCCGTTTTCATGACGGAAAACATCTACGACGCCGGCAACGGGCGCAAGGTGGGCGCGGGCGGAGTGCACCTGAAACTCGACCTTATCCAGGAGTCGCAGCCCTACCACCAGATTGCCGCCATCGCCTTCAACATGGCGGAATACTACGAATACATCAAGTCCGGCAACCCTCTCGACGTGTGCTATTCCATAGTGGAGAACTACTATCGCGGCAACTCCACCATCCAGCTGCGCGTCAAGGATCTCCGGGAAAGAGAAGAAATCATATAAACCACATGAAAAAGTCCATCCTGCTTGCTTTCGTCGCAATCGCGGCGTCATTGTGCGTGTCCGCCCAGCCCGCTCCGGACTGGCTCCGCAACATCGTTATCTATCAGGTTTACCCTTCGTCGTACAAGGATTCCGACGGCAACGGCATCGGCGACATCCGCGGCGTCATCTCGAAGCTCGACTACATCCAGAGCCTTGGCGTGGGAGCCATCTGGTTCAACCCCCTGTTCGCATCAGGCTGGATCGACGGAGGCTACGACGTTACGGATTTCTATCGCGTCGACCCCCGTTTCGGCACCAACAACGACCTGGTGGAACTTGTGGAAAAGGCGCATGAGCGCGGCATCCGCGTAATGCTCGACCTGGTGGCGGGACACACCTCCGACAAGCACCCCTGGTTCCTTGAGAGCGCATCCGACACCAACCTGCAGCACTCCGACTACTACATCTGGAGCGACCGCCTGCCCGACGCACAGGCCGAGCGCGACCTGGCGAAGATGATGCAGGACCCCAATTTCATGCAGAACACCACGGGCAAGTGGATGAAGAGCGACTTCCCGCGCGCCAAATACTACTACAAGAACTTCTACGCCTGCCAGCCGGCGCTCAACTACGGCTACGCCAATCCCGATCCGGAGCGCCCGTGGGAGCAGAGCGTCGACGCGCCCGGGCCGAAGGCGGTGCGGCAGGAGCTAAAAAACATCCTTGCCTTCTGGTATGGCAAGGGCGTGGACGGATTCCGGGTTGACATGGCAGCCAGCCTCGTGAAGAACGACCGCGACAAGACCGAAATCATGCGCCTGTGGCGCGAGATGCGCGAGTGGTCCGACGCCAACTATCCCGAGAGGGTACTGATGGCGGAATGGAGCGATCCCAAGCACTGCCTTGTGGGAGGATTCAACGTGGATATGAACTTGAACGGCACCAAGTCCGCCATACGGCAGATGTACTTCGACCGCAAGCACCAGGCCGACGGCGGCTGCTATTTCTCGCTGAACGGCGGCGCACCGTCGGTACGTGACCTGTACGGCAACCCCTGGCCGGAGGAGAAGATAGACCGCACCACAGGGCCCGCCGACATGCTGAAAAGTTTCTACGACCATTATACCGACTGCGTGGCGGCCACCCGCGAATACGGCCGCTATGCAATCATTACCGGCAACCACGACCACCTGCGCTTCAACACCGGCGCCCGCAACGACCCTTCGCAGCTAAAGGTGATGATGGCCTGGGTTATGACCATGCCCATGCCCATACTATACTACGGCGATGAGATCGGCATCCGCAGCCTGGTGTCGCTGCCGAACGTGGAGGGCGCCAACCACAACGGCAAGGAGCGCGCCGGCGGCAGGAGCCCCATGCAGTGGGATTCCTCGGCAAATGCAGGTTTCAGCACCTGTGCTCCTGAAGACATCTATATTCCCGTCTGCCCCGAATGGACTCCGGCCACGTCGTATCCCATGTATCTGGAGTGGAAGGCCGCCGGCTGCAAGAATCCCACAGCACCAGGTGCGATTACGGTAGAATCTCAGGACTCCGATCCGGAATCGCTGCTGAACTGGACCCGTTCGCTGATTTCCCTGCGCAAGGAGGTTCCCGCATTCTGGGCCGAGAGCGACTTTGTGCCGCTGTTCAATGCCGAACAGCCGTATCCAATGGTGTATCTGCGCACCGACGGCAAGGAAACATATCTGATTGCCCTTAACCCGACGGCAAAGAAGCAGGAAATCATGCTCGACAAGCGCTCTGCCGCGCCTACTGTCGTGCGCAGCTTCGGAAAGGCCACCTACAAGCCCGTACGCAAGGGAGACAGGCTCACTATGGCGCCCGTTTCCGCCCTGATTGTCAAGCTATAACCACTTGACGTACAGGTCAGTGGCTGTTTGGATGGGGTCTCCGGAGGGTTCTGAGGCAAAGGAGCCCTGAAGATCTTCGCCCCAGGCACGCTCGAAGGCTTTGACCTGCGGCAGCCAGCGCTCGTACCAGGCGTCGCTGCCCGAGCGCACGCCTTCTTCGGCAGCCGTGAAGAAGCTCTCCCAGCGGTGGCGGGAGTAGGTTCCGAGTATGCCGTTCCATTCGCGTATCGCATAGTCGTTCAGCGTCATGCCGGCATCGCTCCAGGTGGTGAGGATGTTCCGGGCGTTACGTTCGAAGTAGCCGTAGCTGCCATCCATCCGGTCGGATCCCCAGGCGCGGGCGTCACTGATCCATTTTCCGGCGAGGAAGAAGCTCTGGGTGCCGGTGAGGGCGTCCATGTCGTCGATGAGTTCCAGCATTGAATCGGCGGCTGAACACATGCCGTCGAGATCCCTGCGCCCGTAAGCGTCCAGCCAGCGTTCGTAGATGCCGGTGGACTTGTTGCCCAGCCACTGGCGGGTGAGGTTGACCAGGTCGAATTCGTAGGCACGTCCGCAGCCGTCGGCTTCGAGCATCAGGCCTATGGCGCGGCCAAGGTCGTCATTGTCGTAACGTATCCTGTAACCGGTGTAGGTAGTAGGCTTGCCCAGGAAGGGGCGCATGTTGGCAAGTGAGCCCAGGAAGGAGCCGGAATTCCATATGTACACCTTGTCGCACAGCAGCTTCCACGCGGCGCGCTGCTCATCGTTGACGGCGCCCAGGCGCCTGTCGGCATAGCGTGCGGGCCAGTCGCAGCCAGGCAGGTTCCAGGCCTGTTCGAGAACGTACTCGTACATCATGGGGTTGCAGTCGAAGCCCTCGAGCGTGGAGCCTATGCCCTTGAAGTTGGACCCGCCGCCCTCGAAGGTGCCGGCGATGCGTTCGCCCACGGTTTCGAAGGGGCCGGCGAGGAAGGTGTTGCCGCCGAAGTTGCCCAGGTAGCACCAGATGTACGGAACGCCGTAGAACGATTCGGTGCGGCGCCAGACTTCCTCTTTTTCGCAGAAATAGTCGAGTATGAGCTGCCGGTCTGCAGGGACGGCGCCCAGGTACGCCGCCACGCGCTCCGGGGTCCAGTGCCTGCGGTCGTAGTAGAACATCCATCCCATCTGGAGCCACACGGCGTCGGGATCGGCGGCGGCGAGGGTCTCATACACCTTCCCGCTCACGTGGGCGAGGTATTCGGGTTCCCAGCTTGGGGAATCCACCTCGTTGAAGATGTCGAGCCCGTATACGTGGTCGGTGCCGTAGTAGCGCTTCTCCATGTCGATGAATTCCTTCTGGATGCGGGCGTAGAGGTCGCTGAGCGGGTCGAGGAAGAGGCAGCGGTATTCGTCGGGATATCCAGCCCACTTGCCCAGGGTGTCGATGGGCGCGTCGGGATACAGGCGCTTGAGCCCTTCGGGCACGTGGCCGGCGAAGGCGGGAAGCACGGGCCGCATGGCGAATTCGCGCTCCCGGGCCACTATGCGCTGCTGGAGCTTGAGCTGACCGTCGAGCCAGGCCTGCGGCAGCGGACCTCCCCAATGGTCGATGTTCTGCATGCGGTGCCAGGGCAGATGCGCGGGGCCTGTGAAGTAGGAGCGGACTTCCTCGTCGGAGAGGCCCATTCCCGTCCATATCTTGTACCAGATGCTTTCCTGCCCGGTGATGGCGAGCGGAAGGTTGATGCCGTTGAGGGCCATCCAGTCGATGGCTCGCTCCCACTCTTCCCAGTGCCACCAGGGCATGGTGTATCCGAATGTGCAGTAATTCAGGAAGAAACGCTCGCTTACCCTGGCAGTGCAGCGGATGGGCTCCTCAACCATGGGAAGAGGGTCGGGAAGAACTGGCGTGCCGCAAGAGGGCAGCCAGCCGTAGTCCACGTTGCAGAAGTATTTCAGATAGTAGTTGAGGCCGACAGCCATGGATCCTGCGTTGTTGCCCATGATGAGCACCTTGTCGCCCAGCATGGAAAGGGCGAAGAAGTCGGAATCGCAGGATTCCGTTTTGAAGACAAAGCCTTCGGCTGCGTCGGGAACGACGCGCAGTGCAAGTTCTCGGGCGGATTTTACGTTTTTGTCGGAGCAGGATAGAAGGGCCAGCGCGACGGCGGCCAGGACAAACAGTTTCTTCATAGATACAAATATAGGTTTTTTTTGCTACCTTAGCGATTCCAATATTCATTTTATGGCAGAGAAAATTGCAAAACTGATGAACGATTCGCCGCTGGCGCGGTGGACCGTCCTTGTGCTGGTAGCACTCATGATGTTCTTCGCGTACATGTTCGTAGACGTGATGTCTCCCCTCAAGTCGCTCGTAGAGAGCAACCTCGGATGGAACAGCAGTGTCTTCGGAACCTATGCGGCATCGGAATACATACTCAACGTCTGCGGCTTCCTGATCATAGCCGGCGTGATCCTCGACAAGCTCGGGGTACGCTTCTCGGGCGTGCTGTCCGCAGGCCTGATGGTGGCAGGTGCCGCCATCAAGTTCGTGGGTATCAGCGAATGGTTCCAGACCACGGGCTTCGCCCAGTGGCTCGGCAGCTGGTGGGTGGAGATGCCCGCAAGCGCCAAGATGGCCTCGCTCGGCTTCATGATCTTCGGCTGCGGCTGCGAGATGGAAGGCACCAACGTGTCCAAGATCCTCGCCAAGTGGTTCAAGGGCAAGGAGATGGCCCTCGCAATGGGCCTCGAGATGGCAATCGCCCGCCTCGGCGTGTTCGCGGTGATGTGGATCGCTCCCATCATCTCCGAGGCATCCGGCGGCACCATCCTCGCTCCCCTCGGATTCTGCGGCGCGCTGCTCTGCATCGGACTCATCAACTTCATCATCTTCGGAGTGATGGACCGCAAGTTCGACGACCAGCTGGTCGCCGCCGGTCTGGCGACGGAGGAGAAGTCGCCGGAAGACGAGTTCCATATCAAGGACCTCGGCGCCATCTTCAAGAGCAAGATGTTCTGGATCGTGGCCCTGCTGTGCGTGCTGTACTACAGCGCCATCTTCCCGTTCCAGCGCTACGCCACCAACTTCCTCGAGGAGACGCTGGCGATCGACGCCGCCGTGGCCGCGCGCCTGTTCAGCTGTTTCCCCATCCTGGCGATGTGCCTCACCCCGCTGCTGGGCATCTTCCTCGACCGTATCGGAAAGGGTGCGACCATGCTCATGCTGGGCTCCATAATCATGATAGTGTGCCACCTGAGCTTCGCGTTCGTGCTGCCGCTCTTCCCGCAGAAGTGGTTTGCGGTGCTGCTGATCGTGGTGCTGGGGGTGAGCTTCTCGCTGGTTCCGGCGGCCCTCTGGCCTTCGGTGCCGAAGATTATCGACGAAAAGGTGCTGGGAAGCGCCTACTGCCTCATCTTCTGGGTGCAGAACATCGGCCTGTGCCTCGTGCCCATGCTGATCGGTTCGCTGCGCCAGAGCACCGGCGGCTATACCGTTCCGATGATAGTGTTCTCGAGTTTCGGCGTGCTGGCATTCTTCTTCAGCCTGCTGCTCAAGGCCGAAGACCGCAAGAAGAGCTACGGACTTGAACTACCGAACATAAAGAAATAACGATGAAGGGAAAACTCCGCTGGGTGGCACTGATCTGCCTGATGGTGCCAATGTTCGCGTCGTATTTCTTCGACGACGCCTTCTCCACGCTGTCGCAGATTTTCCAGCATCCCGAATGCCTCGAACTCGGCTGGAACAGCGCCGATTACGGGTTCTACGCCGGCGGCTACAGCTTCCTGTGCGTGTGCGGCGGGCTCGTGATCTGCGGAATTCTGCTCGATATTTTCGGGGTGCGCATCGTGGGCTCGGTATTCGTCGGCCTGATGGCGCTGGGTGCGGTTACAGTGGTCTGCGCCCTGCGCAGCGGCCTCGAGCCCAGGGTATCGCTGATCATCGCCTACGTCGGGTGCATGCTGTTCGGACTCGGCAGCGAGATTGCCGGCGTGGCGGTAACGCGCTCGATCGCCAAATGGTTCAAGGGAGGCAAGGTGGCCTTTGCGATGGGCGCACAGGTGGCCGTGGCCCGTCTGGGTACGGCGCTGGCGTTCATCCTGGCGCCCGTGCTGGTGGCGCAGAAGGTTCCGGGTGAGATTTATTCGCTCGCCGAGACCGCCCGCCCCGCCACCTTCGGCCTCGGGCTGATCCTGATAGGCGTGCTGCTGTGGGGCATCTTCGTTGCGATGGACGCCCGCTTCGACAAGGTCAACGGCATCGCCTCCGGCCGCGGCGCCGTGCGCGAGGAAGACAAATTCAAGTTCTCAGATATAGGCAAGCTGTTGACCAACAGCAAGTTCCTGTTGATTGCACTGCTTTGCGTATTCTTCTATTGCTGCATCATTTCGTTCAAGAAGTTCGGAACGTCTATCGTGATTCCGCGCTTCGGGATGGAGCTGGAGAGTGCCAAGTGGGTGATTACGATGATTCCGTTCTTCACGGTGGTGTTCACGCCGCTGTTCGGAGCGCTGGTAGACAAGGTCGGAAAGGCTTCGCTGTGGATGATTTTCGGATCCATCCTCGTGCTGGTGGCGCATCTGGTGATTGCGTTTGCGCCCCAGGGTGTGCCGGTATGGGGTTATATAGGCATAGCAATTCTTGGCGTAGGCTATTCGCTGGTGCCTTCGGCGATGTGGCCGAGCGTGCCGCGTATCGTGCCGGAGCGCAACCTGGGAACGGCTTATTCGCTGATTTACTGGGTGCAGAATATGGGAATGCTGCTGGTGCCCATCTTCGTGGGCCGCATCTTCCAGGCCCGCACCGGAGTCGAGGCGGCAGTTGGCGCCGAGTGGATTTTCATCGGCCTCGGCTGCGCCGCCGTCCTGATTTCCCTTTTGCTTCGCCGCGTAGCTTCCGAGATCAAATGATCTGTTGACCGCTGACGCCGCTAATTCCAACATTAATGGCGCAGGTCCGATAAAGATGTCGTGACTTGCGCCATTGGATTGCATGAGAGGCCGATTTGCGGCGCAGGTCAAGACATTATTTTGGGACCTGCGCCAAACGACGCTAGAACGGGAGGTCGTCGTCGCCTGCGGGGGCGGCGGGAGCCTGATAGGCAGGGCCCTGAGGCGGCTGGTAGGCCGGGGCGGCAGGAGCCTGGTAGGCGGGTGCCGCGGGCGCCTGATAGCCTCCCTGCATGGCGGGGGCGCCTTCGCCGTCGCGGCGGCCGAGGAGCTGCACGTTGTCGGCCACGATCTCGGTCATGTACTTCTTCATTCCCTGCTGGTCTGTATAGGAACGGGTGCGTATGCGGCCCTCCACATAAATTTGGCTGCCTTTGCGGATGTAGCGCTCGGCAAGGTCGGCGAGCTGCCTCCAAAGCACTAGATTGTGCCATTCCGTATTCTCACGGACCTCTCCGCTGCGGTCGCGGTAGCGGTCGGTGGTGGCGAGTGTAAAGGTTGCGACTTTGGTACTCTGGCCGTTCTGGGCGGCTCCCTGATCAAGGTAACGTACTTCCGGGTCTCTACCAACGTTACCGATAAGCAAAACTTTGTTCAATGATGGCATAGGTCAATTGTTTTATTATTTCCAAAGATAGAAAAGATTTTCTAATTTTGTGCTCGAAATGTACGAGTTGCTGGAGAAAATCAATTCGCCCGAAGACCTGAGGGCCCTGCCGGAAAATCAGTTGGAGCAGTTGTGCGCCGAGTTGCGCGCATACATCATCGAATGCTGCTCCGTAAACCCGGGGCACCTGGCATCCAGCCTGGGCGCGGTCGAGCTCATCGTGGGTTTCCACTACGTGTTCGACAGCCCTTCGGACAAGATAGTCTTCGACGTCGGGCACCAGGCCTACGCCCACAAGATCCTCACCGGCAGACGCGAGCGTTTCGGCACTCTGCGCACCGCGGGAGGCCTCAGCGGCTTCCCCTCCCCCGCCGAGAGCCCCTGGGACGCATTCGCGGCCGGGCACTCATCCACTTCGATTTCTGCTGCACTTGGATTGGCCGAGGCGGCCAAGCTGCAGGGCCTGGAGCGCAAGGTGGTAGCCCTGATTGGCGACGGCGCGCTCACCGGCGGACTGGCTTTCGAAGGGTTGAACAACGCGGGCTCCAGTCTTGCAGACATCCTCGTGCTGCTGAACGACAACAACCAGTCCATCGACGGCAACCTGGGCGGCATGCACAATTATCTGCTGCGCATCACCACGAGCGCCCGTTACAACCGGTTCAAGGAGAAAGTGTGGAACAAGCTGGGCGACAGCCGCTTCCGCGCGTTCCTTCAACGCTGGACCAAGAGCCTCAAGTCGTGGTTCGTGAAACAGTCCGGCGGCGACCTGTTCGAATCGCTGGGCTTCAGGTACTTCGGTCCCATCGACGGGAACGACATCCAGTCGGTGGTTACCAACCTCCGCAAGCTCAGGAAGCTTGACGGCCCGCGCGTGCTGCACTGCTGCACCGTGAAGGGCAAGGGATACGCCCCCGCTGAGAACGACCCGGTGGTGTGGCATGCACCCGGCAGATTCGATCCCGCCACAGGCGAGCGAAAGGCATCTGCCCGGCCTGCGGCCCGCTATCAGGACGTGTTCGGCGCCGTTCTCTGCGAACTCGCCGACGCAGATCCGCGCGTGGTGGGAATCACCCCCGCGATGGCGAGCGGCTGCGGCATGACGGCGTTCGCGCGCCGTTTCCCGGACCGCTTCTTCGACGTGGGCATCGAAGAGGAGCACGCCGCCACATTCTCCGCAGGCCTGGCTGCAGGCGGACTGAGGCCCTTCTGCAACATCTACTCGTCGTTCTCGCAACGCGCCTATGACCAGATCATACACGATATCGCTCTCCAGCGCCTGCCGGTGGTGCTCTGCTTCGACCGTGCCGGGCTCGTGGGCGAAGACGGCGCCACCCACCAGGGGGCCTTCGACCTGGCGGCGTACCGCAGCATCCCCGACACCGTGATCAGCGCCCCCCGCAACGAGACCGAACTCCGGCATCTGATGTACACCGCCCTGAAGCAGGAGCGAGGACCATTTATTATAAGGTACCCGCGAGGATGCGGCGAAGGAAGCGCATGGGAGAACGTTCCTTTCGAGGAACTGCCCGTCGGCGAGGCGGTAACGCTCAAGGAAGGTACAGAGGTTGCCGTGATAGGCACGGGACCCGCCGTCAACCGCGCCCTGGAAGCGGCCGAAGAATTCGGCGACAAGGTGGGAGTGTACTACTTCCGCTTCGTAAAGCCCCTCGACGAAGAGACGCTCTCGACACTGGTGTCGCGCTACCGCGCGCTGGTCACCGTGGAGGACGGTTGCATACTCGGAGGACTGTTCGGAGCGGTGAGTGAATTTGTGTGCTCGAGAGGGGCCGGAATCCCCGTCCATCCGGTGGGAATCGGCGACGCTTTCGTGCTGCACGACAGCCAGTCAGGGCAGAGGGCCGCCTGCGGTCTGGACCGCGAAAGTCTCGTAAAAACCTTGCGTGAAATTCTCTCTTAAAAAACACGCAAAAAGTTTTTGGAGATTTGAAAAATATGTGTACCTTTGCAGTCCCTTATTAAAGGGCATTGACATAGCTGCCGATGTAGCTCAGGTGGTCAGAGCGTGTGATTTGTAATCTCAAGGTCGTGGGTTCGAATCCCTCCATCGGCTCATCGCAGTAATTTTGGGCAAGTACCAGAGTGGCCAAATGGGGCAGACTGTAAATCTGCTGGCGCACGCCTACGGTGGTTCGAATCCATCCTTGCCCACGAAGCGGAAGAGAGACTTCTCATAAAGCGGGGTTCGTATAACGGCTATGATGTCAGCCTTACAAGCTGAAAATGGGAGTTCGATTCTCCTACCCCGCTCCAAAATTTGCCGATGTAGCTCAGGGGTAGAGCGCATCCTTGGTAAGGATGAGGTCATGAGTTCAAATCCCATCATCGGCTCCACAACCGGAGAAATCCGGTTTATTTTTGTAAACAACTTTACGCATAATATTA
>JAEELG010000096.1 GCA_016288775.1 Bacteroidales bacterium
AGCACCAGCCCGTTGTCGGAAATCAGGCTGCCCGTACCCATGAAATCGATGGATACGACGCTCTCGCAAACGCCCTGTACCTTCTTGCTGACGTTGCCGGTCATCCACATCCCTTCGTCCGCCAGGGCGGGCAGACAGAAGAGAAGCATCATAATAAATAATGATTGTGCGCGTTTCATGGTCGTAAAGTTACTATTCTTTTTCATTTTTTTCGTATCTTGCCAAACAATAAGCAAGAAAAAACTCATGTCAGGGCATAAAATACTGCTGTCTATCCTGTTGGCCATACTCTGCCCGGTCTTCGTGTGGGGCCAGTCGCGCACTGTCAGCGGCACGGTCACCGACAAGGCCACCGGCGAGCCGGTCGAGTTCGCCACGGTCGTGCTCGAAGCGAGTGAGCAGTGGGCCGTGGTCGATGCCAAAGGCCGCTTCACCATTCCCGGCGTGAGCGTGACCAAGTCGGTCCTGACAGTCGCATGCCTCGGCTACGTCACCTATTCCGCCGAAATCATCATCACCAAGGACATCCCCAACTTCAAGGTCCAGCTCGCCCAGGACAACCTGACGCTCGAGAACGCCGTCGTCACCGCCAAGGAGAACGAGAACTCGGCGACTACCTCCCGCACCATAGACAAGACGGCCCTGGAACACGTGCAGATGATGAACGTGTCCGATATCTCCAGCCTGCTGCCGGGCGGCGCCACCCAGTCCAACGTGCTTACTTCAGAGAAGCAGTTCAACATACGCGCCGGTTCCGGCGAGAGCGGCAACTCATCCTTCGGCACCGCCGTTGAGGTGGACGGCGTCCGCCTCTCGAACAACGCCAGCTATGCAGATCCTTCGAAAGGCGTTAAAGGCGTATCCACCAACAATATCGCCTCCGCCAACGTGGAATCGGTGGAGGTCATCTCCGGCGTACCGGGCGTGGAATACGGCGACATGGGCTCCGGCGTGGTCAAGATCAACACCAAGAAAGGCAAGACCCCCTGGCAGCTCACCATGTCCACCAGTCCCAAGACCAAGCAGCTGTCGGCGAGCAAGGGCTTCGGCCTGGGAAGCACCGGCGAGGGCGCGTCCCTCGGCGTGCTGAACGCGAGCCTGGAGTACACCCGTTCCATCTCGGAGCAGATGTCGCCGTACACCTCCTACCTGCGCCGCCAGCTGTCGCTAACCTACAGCAACACCCTTTCTTCCGGCGCGCTCCAGACTAAGCCGCTGCGCCTCTCCCTGGGCGTCACCGGCAACCTGGGAGGCCTCGACGACTCCGCCGACCCCGACAAACTCACGGGCACCTTCCTCACCCAGCGCGACAACAGCCTCCGCGCCAACTTCACCGCGAACTGGCTTCTGAGCCTGCCCTGGATAACCAACCTGGAACTGAACGCCTCCGCGGTCTACAGCGACAAGCTGTCCCGCGAGAACAAGAACTACCATGCCAGCGTCTCCCAGACAGCGATGCACGCCACCGGCCTGGGCTACTACATGTCGGCGCCATACAGCGCCGGCGGCGACAATCCGGCGGTGATGATTCCCGCAGGCACCTGGTACAACGTGATGGCCGTCGACGACCGCCCCCTCGCCACCAAGGTTACGCTGAAAGCCAACTGGGCGCGCAATTTCGGCAGCGTGAGCAACAAGGTCAAGATCGGTTCCGACTGGAGCACCGACTACAACTTCGGCGTCGGGGCGTATTCGGAAGACCCGCAGAGCGCTCCCACATACCGCGAGTACCGCTACTGCGACAATCCGGTGATGCAGAACCTCGCCGCCTACATCGAAGACAATTTCATGGTTCCCGTCGGCCGCGGCCGCATCAACGTGATCGCCGGCGTGCGTAACGACAACACCATCATAAAAGGTTCCGCATACGGTGTGACATCGAGCCTCTCGCCCCGCTTCAACGCAAAATACACGGTGTTCGACAGCAAGGGGCGGCGCGACGCGCTCTTCAACTCCCTGTCCATCAGGGGTAGCTGGGGCGTGGCCGTCAAGCAGCCGTCGTTCTCCATCCTGTATCCGGTTCCGGGTTATCTCGACATCAACGTCTTCACCTCCACCGCATCCGCAGACAACGTGGTGTACAGGGCATACTACGTGCATCCGCGCGCCATTCAGTACAACGCCGACCTGCGCTGGCAGCGCAACCATCAGGCGGAGTTCGGCATCGACACGGACATAGCAGGCAACAAGGTGTCGCTGGTGGCCTTCTACAACAAGACCATAGGCGCCTACCAGCTGATGTCGAATTACGAGCGCTTCGCCTACGCCTACACCAGCACCGCCGACGTGCAGGGCCTCCCCATCCCCGCCGGCGACAGGGTCTATACCCTCGATCCAGCTTCCGGAATCGTGACGGTGGGCGACAGGACAGGCAAAATGTCCTCCCTGAACGCTCCCTACACCACCCGCAAGCAGTTCATCAGCACCACCTTCGAGGACAACCAGGACAACCCTCTCGAACGCTACGGACTCGAATGGGTGGTGGAATTCAAGGAGATACGCCCCATCCACACCTCCATCCGCGTGGACGGCAATTTCTACTCCTACAGGGGCCTGTACTCCGACATGGAGGCCTACTGTCCCACAACCATCGCCGGCAGTGACGGAAAACCCTTCAAGTACATAGGCTACTACTACGGAGGAGACCAGATGTCCAACGGCCGCGAGACCCGCTCGATCCACAACAACGTCACCCTCATCACCCGAATCCCCAAGGTAAGGATGATCATTTCCATGAAACTGGAGGCCAGCCTGCTCAATTATTCACGGGCCCTGAGCCAGCGTCCGGAAGGGGAGCGCTCCTACGTGATAGCCGACCGCACCGACGTGCTTGGCTTCGACCGGTCCAAATCCATCTACGACGGCGATACCTTCGCCGTGCTCTTCCCGGATTACTACGTGTCGTACGACGACCCCAATCCTGTTCCTTTCCTGGAAAAATACCAATGGGCCAAGACCAACGATCCCGCCCTGTACGCCGACCTTTCCAAGTTGGTCGTCACTTCCAATTACCTGTACATTTTCAAGAAGGATTACATTTCTCCATATTTCAGCGCCAACTTCAGCGTCACCAAGGAAATCGGCGACCTGGCGTCCATCTCGTTCTATGCCAACAACTTCTTCAACAACATGGGACAGGTGTACAGCACCAAGACGGGAGAGTATGAGTCCGTTTACAGATACATACCCCGGTTCTATTACGGCCTTACGGTCAGATTCAAATTTTAACTTAAAACTATAAAGAAATGAAACGGTTAGTTTATTTGTTCTCAGCATTCGCGGCAGTCGCGCTGATTGCCGGATGCGAACCCAAGATTGTCGCTGTTCCCATCCAGATCCAGCTCATGTCGGAGAATGCACCCCTTGCAGTGGAGGGCATTTCCGTATCCCTGGAAGATGCAGCCGCCACCAATGTCTTCACCCAGCTTACGGACGCCTCCGGAATCGCCACCTTCACGGTGAACCCCGGCAGCTATATCGCATCCGCAGTGTACAAGGCAGTCGAGAACGGCAAGCGCGTTGCCTACAACGGCTCCAATACCAATATCCTTGTGGTCGAGCAGCCCGAGGCACCGTTCCCCATCGACCTCGCCAAGGTGGAGTCGCAGCAGCTCGTCATCAAGGAGCTCTACAGCACTGGCTGCCCCAAGAACGAAGGCACCGGCAGCTACAGCAACGACGCCTACGTGATCGTTTACAACAATTCCGAGTTCGAGGCCGACGCCACCGACCTGGTCTTCGGCTTCCTGGCTCCTTACAACGGCCACGCAACCAATAAGTTCTACGGCGCCGACAACACCCTCATCTATGCCAACGAGGACTGGATTCCCGCGGCCGGTGCAATCTGGAGCTTCACTTCTTCCGTGAAGATCCCTGCCTATTCGCAGATCGTCGTGGCCATCTTCGGAGCCATCGACCACACCGCCACCGTGACGGCGTCCGTCAACCTCTCCAATCCGGCATATTACTGGATGTCCAACAGCGGCATCACCGCATACACCAACGCCAAATATGCGGCTTCCGATGCCATCCCCAACAGCCATTACCTCACCGCTTTCCCCTTCAACAAGGGTAACGCTTGGGTGCTCTCCAACAGCGCTCCGGCCTTCTTCATCGGCAACATGAGCAAGTCTGAGAACGAGAGGATCTGCAACGATACGGCCAACTTCGACCTCACCAACGGCACCACCGATACCGGCTGGTCCGTCAAGTTCCCCAAGGCTAGCGTGGTCGGTGCCATCGAGGTGTACTCCGCAGCCAACATCGAGAAGAGCAACGCCCGTTTCCCCGCCGACATCAACACCGGTTATGCCGCCATTACAAACAACAAGGGATACACCCTCTATCGTAACGTCGACAAGGAAGCCACCGAGGCCCTGCCCGAGAACGAAGGCAAGATCGTTTACGGATACGCCGGCGGCACTGAAGACGTGAACGGCAGCACCGATCCTTCCGGCATCGATGCCGAAGCCTCCATCGCCAACGGCGCACACATTATCTACGCTCAGACCAACGACTCCGGCAAGGACTTCCACCAGAGAAAGACCGCATCCCTGAAGAAATAATCACTTTTGATGAGACTCCGTACACTTCTGGCAAGCTTCTGTCTCCTGGCCCTGCCCTTCGTGGCTGAAGGCCAGGAGGCGGAGTTGCGCCATGACTTCCGCTTCATGGCGGACACCGACCCTTATCTGTTCCTGTCCAATCCCGCTGGCCTCTCGGCCTTCAGCGGGCATGTCTCCATGGCCGAAGTCGCCTTCCGGAAAGACAACGGAGGCCTGGCTTCCATCGCGGAGTCGCCGGACAGTTTCAAGGGTGGCGCGGAGACGGAGTCGTATATCAGCATTTCCGACAGGATAAGCTTCCACGGCAAGTTGTCGTGGTCGTACTTCCGTGGGGAGCGCATGGGCGCCCAGGTGCTCATGGACCCCGATTTCAATCCCTTCAACTTCCTGGAGAGCACCGAGACCACCGTGGGGCGCAAGAACAGGGAGGATTACTCGCTGCTCGGAGCCATGTCGTACCGCTTCGACGACCGGTGGTCGGCCGGCGCGGGCATCGAATACGTGTCCGCCGACCAGACCAAGGTCAAGGATCCCCGCTTCACCAGCGTATGGATGGATCTGGGAGTGAAGGCGGGAGTGAGCTTCAGGCCCGGTGAGAACAGGCTTTTCGGCCTTGCACTGGTGTACCGCAACACGCTTGAACAGCTTCGCGGCGGCATTTACGGAACCACCGACAAGCAGTATTTCATCCTGACCGACAAAGGCGGTTTCTACGGCACCATGGCCGAGCTGGCAGGAGATTACAACTATATCTCCGACTCTAACCAGCGGCCCCTTAACAACGACTTCTTCGGCCTGTCGCTGCAGGCCGTCAGCGGGGGCTTCAGCAACGAGCTGGAGGTCCTGTGGCGCACCGGCTACTACGGCAAGAAATCATCCGCCACAGCCACGTTCTTCGAGTTTTCCGGCCCGGTCGCGAAATATCGCGGCCAGCTGCTCTCCCGCTCCGGAGACAATCTCCACCGCGCAGCCTTCGAACTGGGCTACGAGCTTCTGGGTAACGACGAGAACCTCTTCAAGTATGTGACTCCTCCCGGCCAGAACACCTACGTGGACTACACCGGCAAGAACCATATCTCGGACCGCCATGTCGCTGACGCAGCGCTCGGATATACATTCTATAAGGGCGTGGACAGCTATCTGCCCGCCTTCAAGGCAGGCGGCACCATAAAGGCGCACGGGCTATATCGCAGCACCGTCCTGTTTCCTTTCTACCGCAACACGTCCCTTGTCACCCTGGCTGCGGATGCATTCGCCCAGCGCAATCTGGAGAAGGGCAAGTCCATCTTCTCCTTCGACCTCGGCCTGGGATTCAGGGCCGGATTCGGCAATCCCCGCGACGACGGCGCCTATGCATCTACGACTGGCACCAGCATCCAGAGTTTCGACAATTACCTGAACAGGCAGTACGAGTTCGACACTGCTCCCGCTGCAAGCGTGGGCGTCGGCTTTGGCTGGACTCACAGGTTTACCGACAGATTCGCACCTTACATAAAGCTTACCGACACCGTCACGGCCATGGTTTCCGCTCCGCAGTATCTAGGCGGGCGCGCCCGCAACGTGGCCCTGCTGACCGTCGGATGCTCTTTCTGATACACCGATGAAGCGATTGCTCTTCATATTGGCAGCCGCCGTCCTCTCGGCGCAAGTCCTCGCCCAGCCGGTTCCCGCCGACCCGGAGTTTCGCGTGGGACAGCTCGACAACGGCATGACGTACTACCTCTGCCACAACGAGTTGCCGGCAGGCTGCGCGGACTTCTATATCGCCCATAACGTCGGCGCCCTGCAGGAAGAGGAGAACCAGAACGGCCTTGCGCATTTCCTCGAGCACATGGCTTTCAACGGCACCAGGCATTATCCCGCCAAGGGACTGCTGGAGTTTTTGGCGAAGGACGGCGTGCGCTTCGGCTACAACGTCAACGCCTATACATCCAGGACGGAGACGGTGTACAACATCTCCTCCGTGCCGCTGGTGCGGGAGTCGTTCATTGATTCCGTGCTGCTTATTCTTCACGACTGGTCCTGCGACATTTCCTGCGAGCAGAAAGCGCTGGATGACGAAAGGGGAGTGATAAGCGAGGAGTGGCGCCTGCGCGACAGCGACACCCGCTACGCCATGATGATGAAGCAGAACGCGCTCATCTACAAGGGCTCCAAGCAGACCGAACGCAGCGTTATCGGCACCCTGGAGGTCATCAACGGCTTCAAGCGCCAGGAGATACTGGACTTCTACCACAAGTGGTACCGCCCCGACCTGCAGGCGATTATTGTAGTGGGCGACTTCGACGTGGATGAGATGGAGGCGCGTGTAAGGGCTAAGTTCTCCGACATCCCGGCGGCCGTGAACCCCGAGCCCAAGCAGCGTTACGTTCCGCCCAGGCTCACCGAGCCCCTGATCGAAGACATAACGGACAGCCGCTTCAAGTTCAATGCGCTGAAAATCATCTGCAAGCAGCCATATCCTTCCGGAGAGGTACGCAATACTGAGGAGTACTATCGTGACGCCCTCAGCCGCCAGATTGTAACGTCCGTGCTCGGCGAACGTCTTCGCCGCCTGTGCAGGCAGAAATCCTGCCCCGCACGCTCCGCGGTGTTGGTCACCAGCGAGTACGAGCCCGATTTCTTTATCACCCTGTTCACCGTATCGCCCAAGAGCAAGGAGCGCGTGGCCGAATGCCTGGAGTTCACGCAGAGGGAGATCCGCCGCCTGCTGGAGTTCGGCATCAGCCCTCTGGAATTCGAGGCGGCAAAGCTCAGTACTGCCCAGCGCTTCCGGCTCGACCGCGAACTCAACCGCGAGGAGGTAAAGAGTGAAGAGCTTGTGAACGCCGCAATCGAGCACTTTCTCCGCAATCACCCCCTGATTGGTCCCGTCGAGCTCAAGGATATCCAGAACCGTATCCTGTCCGGCATCACCCTCGAGAGCGTCAGGGACTATCCTGCAAAGATGCTGGCGGAGAGCGAACTCATCTATTCCACGTGCTACAACGACGTCGAGGAACCGGGCATCGCCCCGTCTCCGGACGAGGTCCGTGCGATACTCGCCAAAGTGGAGGCGGAACAGCTTGAACCGCAGTTCGCCGAATTCCCCAAACTGGACCTGACCGTGAATGCTGAGCCGGGCAGCATCGTAAAGAGAAAGACCGACAAACGCCTGGGCGGTTACGAAGAGTGGCTGCTGTCCAACGGCGTCAAGGTGTATTATAGGCAGGCGGACCCCATCAAGACCAACTACCATCTGGTGATGACCTGGCGTTTCGACACCGGTTACCGCAGTTATCCCGCCGACAAGGTCGATGCCTCCCGCTTCGCCGCATCCCTGATACACCGTACCGTAGGTTTTCGGGGCCTTGAGAGGCCGGAGCTGAAGAACAGCCCCGAACTGTCCGGCGTCAATATTATCACCCATACCCTTCAGCAGGCGGCGTCCATAGACATCGACGCATCCCTCGGCAAGGAAGAGGAGGCTTTCAAGACCGGATGGCTGCTGCTGATGGAGCCTTATTTCGGCAAGGAAAACACTTTGGAAAGAACGAAGGAAGACAGGCTTAAGCAACTCTCACGCAAGAAAAGCCCGCGCACGTTGTTCGACGAGAGGTACGAGCGCGAGGTTTACGGCAACCATCCCTGGCTGCACCCGATCGATTCGGCGGCAGTGCAGGCCGTTGACATGGAGTTCCTGAAAGAAACCTATGCCCGTGCTTTCGGAGACTTCGGCAGCCTCTCGCTGTTCATCTGCAGCGATGGGGACAAGGCCGCCATAGAGGAATACGTATGCAAATACGTTGCGTCGCTCCGCGGTGATTACCCTTATAAGAAGGCCAATACGCCCCTTCCCAGGCCGGTGCTCAAGGGCCGTAACCTGATTACCGAAACCAATCCTCCCGAGTCGGAGCCGCTGTCGGTGGTGAACTACACCTTTGTCAAGCCCATAAAGACTACCACGCGCAACATAATGCTGTCGGACTTCCTGGATTACATCGTTTCCGCACGATATGTGAGCCTGATCAGGGAAGAGCGGGGAGGAACCTATCACGTGGGCTTCTCGACGGACATTCCCGACAATCCGGCGCTGCCCTGGAAGGGCGTCGTGGCATTCCAGACCCGGCCTGAAATGACGGATCTGCTGGTAGGCGATGTGAAGGATGTGATTGCCGACATGGCAAAGAACGGTCCGACCGCCGAGGAGATGGACCTGGCGCGCAAGTACATACGCAAGCGCCACGGAGAGGTGGAGCGCCGCACGGCGATGTCAATGATCTTGCAGCAGGACCGCCTTGTATACACCGCGCTGTGGAACCGCGATTTCGACTGCGACTACGACGCCCTGCTCGACGGCATCAAGGCCTGTGAGGTGCGCAACCTCGCCCGCAAACTCAGTTCCGGCACATCGATCATCGAAATTTACAACGAGAAATAACACCAATACGAAGTATGCGTAACAAATCTACCAATTGGCCCAAGAACGTACTCCAGTGGGGTTCGCTGGCCGCACTGATCTTCTTCCTCAGCGGCCTTGCCGCCAAGATATTCACCAAGCTGCCGGCTTCCGACCCCGAGGCGTATTGCCCCATGGGCGGCCTCCAGGCCTTCGTGACCTATCTGGTCCGTGGCTCCCTGCCTTGCTCCATGAGCTCGCTCCAGATCCTCATGGGCCTGGCGCTCGCCGCCGCCGTGATCCTGTTCAGCAAGCTCTTCTGCGCCTATCTCTGCCCGGTGGGAACCATAGAAGACCTTCTTATCAGGCTGCGCAAGAAGCTCAAGCTCATATCGTTCCGCCCGCGCAGGGGCGATATCGCAGACACCCTGCTCCGGCTTGTGAAATACGGCCTGCTGTTCTGGATTTTCTACATGACTGCCACTGCCAGCGAGCTCTTCTGCAAGAACCTCGATCCGTATTACGCGGTGGCGACCGGCTTCAAGGGTGAGATCACCCTTTGGATGTCCATAATCACGCTTGTGCTGGTTGTGCTCGGCGGCCTCTTTGTGGACAGGTTCTGGTGCCGTTACATATGCCCGCTTGGTGCTGCTTCCAATACCCTCAAGTTTTGGATTCCCATAGGCATCATAGTGGTGCTGTACGTTATCCTGCAGGCCGTCGGCGTGCACATCAACTGGTTCTGGCTGCTGGCGGCCATCTGCCTTGCCGGCTACCTGCTCGAGGTGTTCAAAGGCGATTCCCGCGCCCAGCTCCTGTATGTGGTCAAGGAAGAGAATGCATGTACCCACTGTGGTCTTTGCAACAAGAACTGCCCCATGGCGGTCGATGTCGATAAGTCCGGCGCAAAGGTCACTTCCGTCGACTGTATGCTCTGCGGCGAATGCGTGAACGTATGCCCCACCAGGGCCCTCGGCATCGGCAGCCGCAACGACTTCGGTGTGCTCGGAAAGGTGCTGCCCGCATTGCTGGCGGTGGTCTTCTTCGTTCTCGCCCTCTTCATCGGCAGCCGCTTCGAATTGCCCACTATCGACGTTACCTGGGGTCTCGACGAGGCCAACCCTGTCAAGACCGAGACCGTCAAGATAGAGAATCTCAAGTCGGTCAAGTGCTACGGCAGTTCCATGGCTTTCAAGGCCCGCATGGAGAAGGTTCCAGGAGTCCACGGCGTCAAGACCTACGTGGGCAGCCACACGGTGGTGATCAAGTACGATCCCGCCGTTACCAGTGCCGAAGCCATACAGGAGGCCGTTTTCGTGCCTTCCAACTTCCGCGTCAACAGCCTGGCTCCCACCGACTACAAGGAGCTCAAGTACATGACCATACGTACCGAGAAGATGTACGACAAGATGGATCTCAACTACCTGGGCCTGCAGTTCCGCACCACCGGCAAGAAGATCTACGGACTCGAGAGCGAGTACAACTGCCCGCTTATCGTGCGCGTGTACATGGCTCCCGAGGAGGAGGCCGACGAAGACTGGTTCCGTGAGGTCGTGAACCGCAAGGTGCTTGCAATGCCCGTTCATGGCGGCGGCGTCAAGGAAACCCCCGTCGACTTCGAGTTCGTCCGTATGGAGAAGGAGGTCGGCAAGATCGGCATTGCCGAATACCTGGAAATGATGTTCGGAGGCTTCTCGGCCGAGTACAACGGCCGCTATCCCCAGGGCGACACCACTGTGGTTCGCCGCAGGACCGAGGTGTACAAGGACAAGCCGCAGTCAATCTACGAGATCGTGGAGCCCGGATTCGAAAAGCCCATCATGATGCGCTACATGCCCTATCTGAGCAATCACATCTCACGCGAGGAGGGCGTCATTGCCACCTATGTCAAGCTCAACGACGACCTGCTGCCTTCGCTGCAGGTGCGTTTCGCGGCTCCGGCAACGGCCGAGCGCATACGCGAGCTTATCGACATGGATACCTGGACCATCACCTACGCCAGCGGCGAGGTGAAGGAGGAACCCGCGAAGATCAATTTCGGCGACAAGCCTGGAGTGGTGAAACCCTGGAAGGATTAATCCTTCCTCCACTCCCAGGAAAACAGAATGGATTCTACCTGGCGGAGGTACTGGCGTTTATCGTACTTGGGTGCGTAGACAAAGGCCTCCGCCACTATTACGTCCAGACCGTCGGGGGAGTAGAAGGAATGTGACACGAAGGGGCCTCCCATGTAGTCGTTCTCCACTTCCCACAGGCCGCGCACCTGGGCGAATTCGCGTCCGCGGTAGCGGAAGAACTCGAGCTGGGGCGGCATGAAGGTGCCGGTGGTCATCCAGGTATTCTCGAACATACCCGGAACGTTGGCCTTCAGGATCTCGTTGCGCTTGGCGATAATCTTGTCCACGGTGAATTCGTCGCCCTTGCCCGACGCGGGATACTTGTAGATGAGCACGCCCTGGATGGTATACTGCTTCTCGTCGGCAATCCAGCCGAAGTCGGGGGTGAGTTTCTTGAGCTTGTATCCGGTGGGGAAGTGGGGTGAACCTCCAAACACTTCGGTCACCTTGGGCGCTATCTCCCGCTCCTCGTAACGAACGGAGTTGCGGATCACGCGGTCGCGCTCGGCCTGCTCGATGAAGCTCACTATGGTCTTGCCGTTCCCGTCAATCAGCTCCTCGGCTTCGGCGGCGTTCCTGGCGTTGACCTGCACCATGCACTGGGGAGCCGCCCATACGTCGTGGCGGTACAGGATTCCGGTGCTGTCGATCTGCGGGCTGATGGTGAAGAAGACTATGTTGCGGTGCAGCTTGAAGAGGTCGCCGAATCCGCCCGGAGCCACGTTCACCAGTGAATAAAGCGGCTCCTTCTGTGCCAGGAAGGGGCAGTCGCAGGCCAGCAGGTCGCGGACCTTTCCGCCCAGGGAGCCTTCCCAGTCGTTCTTCTCGATTACTACTATGATTTCGCCGGCCTTGCCGCTGACGTTGGGCAGGAGGGCCTTGGTGTTCTTGCATCCGGCCAGGGCCGCAAGAGCAGTGAGGACAAAGAGTATCTTTTTCATTTTCAATGGATTAATCTACCAATATCGTTGCCGAATGCCAGCACCATCAGTGCCAGCAGCAGCACCATTCCTATCATCTGCGTCACCACGAGGAAGCGGTCGCTCGGCTTGCGCCCGGTAATCATCTCGTAGAGCGTGAACAATATGTGTCCGCCGTCGAGCGCGGGAATCGGCAGCAGGTTCATCACGCCCAGCATGATGGACAGCAGGGCAAGTATGCTCAGGAAGCGGTACCAGTCCCATGCGGAGGGGAAGACCTGCCCGATGGCGATGAAGCTGCCCACCGACTTGTATGCCCCGGAGGACGGGCGGAACAGCAGCCCGAGGTCTTTCACATAGCCGCTGATGGTCTCGCCGGTCAGGCGCAAGCCGGCCGGAATGGATTCCAGCGCCGTATACTGCCGCCTTTCGATGTCCGGCATCATCAGGTATACCCCTATCATGCCGAGGCTGTCGATTTGGAGAGGAACGGCGAGGGTGTCGGCGCCGCGTATCACGGTGGCGTCCACGGTGCTGTTCCTGAATTCTGCCATAACCGGGCGGGCATCCTGCAGATATGACACCGGGCGCCCTGCAAGGGCGATTACCCTGTCGCCGTGAGCCAGTGCTTCGGCGTTGGCTCCGACCATCATGGAGTCGACCGTGAATGGCACGGCCAGGTCGAACATGCCGGCGCTGTTGAGCACGTCGCCCATGTAGGCGTGATCGATGTAGAGGTCGAGGGTGTCGGTGCCGCGCAGCAGGCGGGCGGAACTCACGTTGCGCCGCGCCAGGTCGGCCTGCAGCATCCCGAAATTCTCAGGCTCGTAGCCGTCGAAGCTGATGATGTGGTCGCCGAGCCGGAAGCCCATTTCCTGCGCCAGTTCGTTCGGCGCGATGCGGGCGTCGCGGTTGCTGATGTACGCTTCTCCCCAGATTCCGGCAATCAGGCAGTAGATGAGAATGGCGAGGATGAAGTTGTTGAGAACGCCTCCGGCCATTACGAAAAGCCGTTTCCAGGCGGGCTTGCTGCGGAATTCCCATGGCTGCGGGGCCTTCTTCAGATGCTCCAGGTCCATGGATTCGTCAACCATTCCGGCTATCTTGCAGTAGCCGCCGAAGGGTATCCAGCCGATTCCGAATTCGGTCTCGCCCCAGTGCCATCTGGCAAGGGCCTTGCCGCCCGCATCGAAGAACAGGTAGAACTTTTCCACCCTGATTCCGAAAATGCGCGCCCACATGAAATGCCCGAACTCGTGTGCTATGATAAGCAACGAGAGGGCGAGTATTACCTGCAGGGTCTTAATTAATGCAACCATCGGCGATCCGTGCCACTTCGGCGTTAGTCTCGAAAATGTCTTCGAGCGATGGATCCGCTGCAAAATTCAAGCCAGCAAGGCATTTTTCATTGATTCGGGAAATATCGTAAAAACCTATCTTCCCCTTCAGGTAGGCCGCGACCGCAACTTCATTGGCGGCGTTGAGGGCGCAGGGCGCATTGCCGCCGCGCTCGATTGCCTCGTACGCCAGACGCAGGTTGGGGAAGCGGTCCAGGTCGGGTTCCTCGAACGTGAGCTTGCCGAGGGCGGCGAAGTCGAGCTTCTTGTTGCCCACGGTGATGCGGGCGGGGAAGGAGAGGGCGAAGCCGATGGGCTCGCGCATGTCGGGGCATCCGAGCTGGGCGATGACCGCGCCGTCCTCGAACTCCACCATAGAATGGATTATGGATTCCGGGTGCACCACCACGTGGATGTCCTTCGGGGCCACGTCGAAGAGCCAGCGTGCCTCGATGACCTCGAAGCCCTTGTTCATCATGGTTGCGGAGTCGATGGTGACTTTGGCTCCCATGTCCCAGTTGGGATGCTTGAGGGCGTCGGCGGCCGTGGCGGCGCTGATGCGCAGCTTGTCCCAGGTGCGGAAAGGGCCTCCGGAAGCGGTGAGATGAATCTTCTCTACGGCGTTTCCCTGCGCGCCCAGCAGGCACTGGAAGATGGCGGAGTGTTCGGAATCGACGGGAAGGATCACCGCTCCGTGCTCGCGCATGGTGCGGGTTACCACGACGCCGGCCGCCACCAGCGTCTCCTTGTTGGCGAGCGCCACTATCTTGCCGGCTTCAAGCGCCGCAAGGGTGGGACGCAGGCCGCTGAAGCCCACCATGGCGCCGACCACGATGTCCACCGAGTCGGAGCGCACCAGCGAGCAGAGGCTGTCGATGCCGGTCCAGACTTTGGAGTCGCTTTCGCGCAGGGCGTCGGAAAGTGCCTCGTAGCGCGCCTCATTGCATATCACCACGTTGTTCACGTCGAATTCGAGGGCCTGTTCTGCAAGCAACTCTACATTGTTGTTGGCGGAAATCATTTCAACCTCGAAGAGGTCGCGGTGCTGGCGCACCACGTCGAGGGTCTGGGTGCCGATGGAACCGGTGGACCCCAGTATGGCTATTCTCCGTTTCATTGTGCAAGCGAATCTGCCGCCGCCTTGTCCTGCAGGAGGCTGTCGAGGTTGATGGTCTTGTCGCCGGAAAGCACGCGCGCCAGGTTTTCGGAATACAGTTTCCAGCGGGTGAGGGAACTCTCGAGGGAGTCAATCTTGATGGCGTTCTCAACCGCCACGCGGCGGAAGTGGGCGTCGGGATAGCCGGGGATTGTGGTGCGCAGGGGAGTGAGCGCTATCAGCAGGTAAAGTCCGCCGACCACCACCACGAATACGGTGATGAGAGAGACCAGGAATCCCAGTCTGGTGAAGCGGTAAGAACGTATGTTCCGGTGGGTTTCATCCTCGACGACGCTGAGCCGATACACCCGGTTCCATTTTTTATTCCCCATAATATTTGCTATTTTTGCAATTCATGGACAGAATCATAGGGATAGATTACGGCAGCGCCCGGGTCGGTCTGGCACAAAGCGACCCGCTCGGGATATTCGCATCTCCCCTGGAGACTGTACCTGCTGCAAAGATAATAGATTATCTTCAAAAATACGCTCTCGCCGAGCCGATTGTGCGCTTTGTGGTGGGATATCCGCTTAACCTCGACGGAAGCCGTGCCGGCGCCGCTCCCGACGTGGACGCATTTCTGAAGAAGCTTACCCGGGCGTTCCCCGACGTGCCCGTGACGCTGGAAGATGAACGGTTCACCTCCGTACTGGCCCACAGGGCCATGATAGACGGCGGAATGAAGAAGAGCCGGCGGCGCGACAAGAACTCCGTGGACAAAATCAGCGCAGCATTGATATTGCAAGCTTATCTGGACAAGAAGAAATGATACAGCCCATTTACCTGTACGGCTCGGAAGTGCTCCGCGAGAAGGCGGCCGAGGCCGATTTGAGCAAGAAAGAAGAACTGGCGGCCCTGATAGCCGACCTGAAGGATACGCTGAAGCGTTCCGAAGGCTGCGGCCTCGCCGCTCCCCAGATAGGGGTGAGCCTCCGCGTGCTGATAGTCGACGGCGACGAAATGACCGAAGTGTATCCGTACCTGAAGGGCTTCAAGCGCACCCTCATCAACCCTGTCGTGATAGAAGAAAGCGACGAAATGTGCGAATACGAGGAGGGCTGTCTCAGCGTGCCCGGCGTATACTGCAACGTGCGCCGTCCCGTCCGCATCAAAGTGCGCTATTTCGACGAAGACCTGAAAGAGCAGACCGAGGAGTTCGACAAATTCGGCGCCCGCATGATCCAGCACGAGCTTTCCCATCTGGACGGTGTGCTGTTCACCGACCTGGTGGCCCCGATACGCCGCAAGATGATAGCCAAGAAGTTGGTCAGCATCGCGCACGGCAAGGTGGCCACCCGATACAATGCCAAGATTAAATAATTTTCCGTATATTTGAAAAATACTAAAACTATCCATTATGGGAGCATTTCACGCATATGACATCCGCGGAATCTATAACGTAGATTTCGACAAGGACGTGGCCTACAAGGTCGGCTACTTCCTTCCTGAACTTCTCAAGGCCGACAAGGTTCTGGTGGGCCGCGACTGCCGTCTCTCCGGGCAGGAGATTCACGATTACCTCATCAAGGGTATCACCGACGCAGGCGCCGACGTCGACGACATCGGCTACAGCAGCACCCCTCTGGTGTACTTCGGTACCGCCAACTACGGCTACAAGGCTTCCGTGCAGATTACCGCCTCACACAACCCGCCGGAGTACAACGGCATGAAGGTGAGCCGCGAGAACGCGCTTCCCGTAGGCCTGGATACCGGCCTCGGCCAGATCAAGCAGTGGATAGACGAGGGCCGTCCCACTCCTCCCGCCGCCAGGAAAGGCGTGGTGAAGGAGATCGACATCAAGCCCGACTACATGGCGTTCCTCCGCAAATACAAGGGCGACTACTCCAACCTCAAGATAGCGTTCGACCTCTCCAACGGCATGAGCACCCTCTTCGCCAAGGAGATCTACAAGGGCGAAAACGCCGAGTTCCTCTTCGACGAGATGGACGGCCGCTTCCCCAACCATGAGCCCAACCCGCTCATCCCCAAGAACGTGGAGCCTCTCCGCGAACTAGTACGCAAGAGCGGCGCCGACATCGGTGTCATATACGACGGCGACGCCGACCGCGTCATGTTCGTCGACGACAAGGCCCGCTTCGTGGCCCCCGACCTCATCATCGCCCTCATGGCCTACTATTTCTGCGACGAGCGCGGAGCAAAGAATCCCCGCGTGCTGCAGGAGATCCGCAGCTCCAAGGCCGTGGGCGAATTCCTCGCCGACTACAACGCCGAGGTGCACACCTGGCGCGTAGGCCGTGCTTTCGCAGCACCCAAGCTCCGCGAAATCGACGGTCTCTGGGGCGGTGAGCTCGCAGGCCACTACTATTTCAAGGATTTCTTCTACAGCGACAGCGGCATGCTGGCATCCATCATCGTGCTGCGCATAGTCTCCGGCCTCAAGAAGCAGGGCCGCACCCTCAGCGGCGAAATCGACAAGCTCACCCGCTACCGCAACTCCGGCGAGATCAACTTCCGCGTTGAGGACAAGAAGGGCGCAATGGACGCCGTCCGCGACCACTTCCTCGGAGCCGAGAAGGCCGACGCCTTCATGGACTTCGACGGCTACCGCGCCGAGTTCCCCGACTGGTGGTTCAACATCCGTCCTTCCAATACCGAGCCGTACCTGCGCTTCATCTGCGAAGCCACGACCGACGAGGTGCTGAAGGCAAAGATCGCTGAGGCCCAGGAAATCATCGAAAAGAAGTTCGGAGGAGTGCGTGCCTGATGAAGAAGCTCGCCGCACTTGTTCCACTACTGTTAAGCTTAGCAGTCCACGCCCAGACAGACAGCCTGGGCGTGGCTTCCGATAACCTTGTCGTCACCGCCGACACCTTGAACCGCCCTGACTACATCGCGTCCCACTTTGCCATGTTCGCAAAGGGCAACGGCGCCCCGGTCGACACCCTCGACGTGGGCGACGGGCGGGTGCAGATAGTGCTTCGCGACGACAATACCTGGTATCTTATCAAGAATATCGAGGCCCTCGAGGATGAGGACCTGTTCAGGCAGAACTGGCGTGAGCATCTTGTCAATCCTTACGCCGGAACCGTCCTGGACAGCATTCCGTACAGGGTTACCATTTGCCTCGTGGATTCGGTGAGCCACTTCGTGTGCCCCCATCAGGGCAAGGTGTTCTCCAAGTTCGGAATCCGGCGCGGGCGCCGGCACACCGGCTGCGACGTGCCCTATCCCACCGGCACTCCGGTGTACTGCGCCTTCGACGGCCGCGTACGCCTCGCCGAGCGCCACAAGGGCTACGGCAATGTGATCATAGTCCGTCACGAGAATGGCCTGGAGACGCTCTACGGGCATCTGTCGCGCATAGACGTGAACGTGGGCCAGTGGGTGCACGCAGGCGACTTGCTGGGCCTTGGCGGCTCCACGGGCCGCAGCAGCGGGCCGCACCTTCACTTCGAGACCCGCTACCTGGGCCACGCCTTCGATCCGGAGTGGATAATCGACTTCCCGAACGGAGTGCTGCGCAAGAACGTGTTCGTGCTGCGCCGCAGCTATCTGTCGCCGCACAGCAAGTATGTGCCCGAGTCGATCGACGAGGAGGAGGAGCTCTACATGACCGAGGAGCAGATCAAGGCAGAGGAGGAACGTATCGCCAAGGAGCGTGCCGCCATGAAGTATCACACCATCCGCTCCGGCGACACCCTTTCCGGCATCGCCCGCAAGTACGGCACTACCGTCTCGCACATCTGCAGCCTCAACAGCGGCCTCAAACCCACCACCATCCTCAGCATAGGCAGAAAGATCAGAGTTCACTAGTGAAGAAGCTTTACATAGAAACGTACGGCTGCCAGATGAATGTGGCGGATACGGAAGTCGTATTCGCTTTGCTGGGCAAATGCGGTTATGAGCGGACTGAGAATATCGAAGAGGCGGATGTGATAATGGCTAATACCTGTTCCGTACGCGATAACGCCGAGCAGCGGATACTGGGCCGTATCGAACAGTTCAACATTCAGCGCCGCAAACGCCCCGGAGTGCTTGTGGGCATACTTGGGTGCATGGCGGAGCGCATGAAGGAGGAACTTCTGGAGACGGGCAAGGTGGATGTTGTCGCCGGCCCCGACGCATACCGGTCTCTTCCCGTGCTGCTTCAGAACGCCGGCCCCGACGCGCCCCAGATCAACGTCCAGCTCTCCCGCGAAGAGACCTACGCCGAGATTGTGCCTGTCCGGCTCGACCGCAACGGAGTCTCTGCATTCATATCCATCATGCGCGGCTGCAACAACGTCTGCTCCTACTGCGTAGTGCCATACACCAGAGGCGCCGAACGCAGCCGCGACTTCCATTCCATAGTCCGCGAAGCCTGCGACTGCGCACAGAAAGGATACAGGGAAATCACCCTGCTGGGGCAGAACGTCGATTCATACAAGTATGAAGACTGCAACTTCGCCGCGCTTCTGAAGATGGTGGCTGAGGCCTGCCCCGGCGTGCGCGTACGCTTCTCGACCTCCAACCCCCAGGATATATCCGACGAGGTGCTGGAGGTGATGGCCTCTCACGACAATATCTGCCATCACATCCATCTGCCGGTCCAGTCGGGTTCCGACCGCATGCTGGAAAAGATGCGCCGCCGCTACACCCGCGCCTGGTATCTCGACAGGGTGGCGGCCATCCGGCGCTACATGCCCGACTGCGCCATATCCACCGACGTGATCGCCGGCTTCTGCAGTGAGACTGAAGAGGACCACCGCGACACCCTCAGCCTCTTCGAGGAGGTTGGTTTCGATGCGGCGTACATGTTCTATTATTCCGAGCGCCCCGGCACCCTCGCCGCCCGCAAATATCCCGACGACGTTCCCCAGGACGTTAAAACCCGCCGTCTGGAAGAGATCATTGCCGTCCAGAACCGTCTGTCGCTGGAGAGCAATCAGCGCGACGTCGGCAAGACCTTCACCGTTCTTGTGGAGGGGCCTTCAAAAAGGAATCCCGCCGAGCTTTGCGGCAGGGCGGGAAACAACAAGATGTGTGTCTGGCCCGACACGGAGCACCGTGCCGGCGATTTCGTAGACGTTACCGTCCTCTCCTGTACCCAGGCGACCTTGATTTGTCGGCTCGCGGATAATGGATCTGATGCAGCGCTGACAGATTGAGCGGCAGTCGGCTCTCGTCCGTGGTCACGAAACCCTGTTTGTCACGTCCCTTGCCGAGGGCGGGATTCTGTGCGGGAGTGTCGACCAGAATCGCGATGCCCAGTGGCTCGAACACCAGCACTCCGTTCGTATAATAATCCGGTGCGGGAACGACTCCAAGTGCCTGCAGGAAGCTGCCGTCTTCTTCGTAGAGGCCTATCACCATCACGAAATCGAGTTCGCTTCCGGTCACGTCGTCGTGTATGCACTTGGGATCCTTGCGCACGCATTCGAGGCTCAGCCATACGGCGCGTGCGTTGTTGGGGCCCCAGAATATCTCGCTGTCGCCATTAAATGAATAGTAAGGGTCTTCGAAGCGGTCTTCGAAGTGGCATACCAGCTTGTCGAACAGCTCGATCTCCACTTCGCCGCCTTTATGCTTGACATTGCAGTTCACCACCTGGCCCACGGTGAACGGGGCCTGGAAGATGGGGGCGCGCATTGCCTGCTCGATGGTGCGTGCGGTGCGCAGGTCGGGCGCTGGACGCGGCATGGCTGCGGTTATTCCGGCATTTTCGCCCTGGACTATTTCTTCGAAGCGGTTCGCGGCGCGGTAAGGCTCGTAGAGGCGCTCCACGTCATAGGCGTGCAGTCCCAGTTCGGAATAGATGCTGGTCATGTCGGCATGCCGGTAAAAGGTAAGAGGGGAGGTGAACGAAGGAATGGCCGGAGCGTTGAGGTCGTGCATCAGCATCCAGGTCTCGCGGCCCTCGGCGTTGTATATTATGCCTTCGTTTGCGGTGCCTTCAATCCAACCCCAGCTGGAAATCTCGGACACGGGACTGCCGTCGGCTTCGCAGAGGAATGCCTTTATGGTATAGAGGCGTCCGGATTCGGGATCCTGCAGGGAGCCGGGATGCCCGCCTGCATCGACATCGGGTTCAAAGCGTACGAAGCGGTTGTATCCCCAGTCGATGCGCAGGTCGCTGCAAACGGCTATGCGGCCGCGGGCGTCCTGTGTGAGGCGCGCTTCCTTCAGGCTGTTGCGGTGGAAGCGGTAGCCGATGGGGCCTACGTGCCACGCTGCGGCGCGGATGAGGTCGCCCTTGGGGTCATAGGGCGCCACGTAGCCGGGGTAGGGGAATACGGAGGCCTTGTTCATGCGGGAGTCGTAGGTGCAGCGCTCGAACTGGCTGGTGAGCACCGCATAGCCGCCGTACTCCTGCGTAATGGCAAGGTTCTCGAACGGAATCAGCACGTTGCCCTGAGTGTCTATGACTCCCTTGAAGCCGGTTTCGCCGGACTTCGCCACACCCTTGCCGTTGTAGAACGACGGTGCGGAGATGAAATACGGCTCGAACAATTCGTTCCCTTCGAAGTCGTACACTCCCCAGAGGAAGAAATCGCCGAAGCGGGCCGGCCTTTCGGCCATGATCAGCCTTTCCTTATAATTGACGCTCACGGAAGTGCACTCCGTAGGGATTATGGTGCGGCCGGTCTCGTCTATGATGCCGTGGAACTTTGTCTTGCCCGGCTTTATGGTAACCTCCGCCAGCCCTTCCTTGAAGCGCTTCGCGGCAGTGTACGCCGGTTCGATGACCCAGTTCTTGTCCTTGTCCTGATATCCGAAAAGCTTTGTGTTCTTGTCCTTTACAGGTTTCAGGTCCTGCGCCTGCGCCGTCGCGCAAACCGCCACCAGGACCGCCAATGCAATAATAACAATACGTTTCATACTTGCAAAGATAGCAAATTATTCTTGTTTACTTTCGCGAAGACTACCGCGAGCCAGCCACATCCGCTTCGCGTCCATTTCTCGTCTCTTTTTGCTTCATTCCTGCGTGCGAAGACAAAGAGAAGCCTCCTCTATTGTCTTGGCGTAGTGAAAGCAAAACTATTCATTTTTGGCGCAAGTCCCCTAAAGGGGTGGGGGACCTGTGCCGCTAATCGACACCCTACGCAATCTGTTGGCGCAGGAGGTGGAGTCTTTTTGGGACCTGCGCCATAGCTGTCGGAAGCCGGATATGTTCTTTCTTTCCGACAAAACTTATCATATAAGATTATCTCATCGGTCTGATTATGAAAAGAAAGCATCGATTCCGGAGGCCGTAGGCCGACAGAAGGGGGACGGCGCAAGCCGCGCGGGGGAAACCTTTCCCCCGTCCCCTGGGGGTGCAGGGGGATAGGTAGGTCAGATCAGCCGACAAATAGGTATCAAGACAGGGGAGTTTGAGGGGGTCCGCCCCCTCATTCTGTAGGTCAGTCAGATCATCCCGAAAACAAAAAGGAGCACCTGGGTGCTCCTTTTGTCGGGATGATCTGACTCGAACAGACGACCCCCACGTCCCGAACGTGGTGCGCTAGCCAACTGCGCTACATCCCGTTTCCGAAAAATAAGACGCGTCGGGAACGCGTCTCAGAGATGTCTTAGGAAAGCTTGTTGATGTAAACCTGGATTCCGCTCTTGAGGTTGGAAGCCTTGTTCTTGTGGATGACTCCGATCTTTGCGAGTTTGTCGATCATCGCGTAGACCTTGGGAGCGTTCTTCTCGGCCTCTGCCTTGTCGGTGGTGTTGCGGATATCGCGGATTGCATTACGTGTGGTGCGTGCATAATACCTGTTATGCAGGCGGTGCCTTTCGCTCTGGCGATCGGCTTTCTTA
>JAEELG010000001.1 GCA_016288775.1 Bacteroidales bacterium
GTGAGAAGTCCGGAGACGTCCTCGTGCAAGGTAAGCTGGCGTAAGGGCTGGACTCAACCCGGCATTACAGTAAGAGGGTGACTAGTAAGCGATTCCTATGGCTCATTAGTCACCCTCTTGCACATTATTATTATAAGAGTTATCTCTTCTTATGTCCGCCGAAAAAACTCCAGCCAACACCGAGCGAAATCACTGATGGAGTCCCGCCAAAGAACAAGCGGTACTCTGCAGTAATGCGAAGATGGTCCCAGAACTCGCAACCGCCGCGGAAAGACAGGAACGCGTTGCTGGCCTTTGTCGTGGTCCCGTCGTGCCCTAACGCGTTATTTGGGTTCAAATACTCACCGTTGTAATACCCGGCTCCGAGCCCGGCAAAAGGTGCAATGTTATTCCAGTTACGCCAATTGTAATCAACATGAGCACTGTACATCGCCCCCGAAGTGAACTTGATGCCATACTTCGGACTCTCTGCGAAGAGGGCCGAGTACTGCAGGCCAAGGTCCCACGGCGAGCCGACAATATTGTAACGCACCTCGGCCTCCAGCTTCATACCGCTGCCAAGCTTTAGCGGCGTTGCAAATCCGCCCCCAATACCTATCTCAAAGTCCTGGACATCATCTCCGATTCTCTGGACTGTTTGCTTTTCCTCCGGCAAATCCCAAGAAGCATCAAGCTGCTGGGCCATCGCAATTGATGAGCTCAGCAGCAAGAAGATTGCCGATAGAAAAGTGAAACGTATCATTAAAACCTAAAGCCTATGCCTGCTAATGCAATGGTGGCTGCCGAACTGATATTCAATTCCGCTAATCCGTAGAAGTGATTCTTGCCAAAGTTAATACCTACCGGAGTAATATACGGAGTCGGAATGACGTTTCCGGCCACAAGCGAGACACCGGCTCCAAGAGCTGAGTATAACCGGACGGATTCACTTCTATACCATTTGAACCGGGCATCTGCCATAAGAGAGTAAGAAGGGGATGTTTCAGTCCAAGTGGATTCAGGAGCTGACTGGAAATCAAATTCATTGGCTTGAGCAATTGTGCCGTCCGGTTTGACATCGCCCTCTTTTACTATAGACCTGTACTGTGACATTGAATAGACAGCGGCACAAGCGTTGAAGACTGCATTGAAATCCCATTTCTCGGATATGCAGAAAGTATATCCTACATTAACGGAAGGCATATACAGACGCTTCATCTCAATGCCTCTTTGATATTTGAGAAGATTCGCATCATACCCTAATTGACCATGAAGGGGAGGTATGCCTGTGGAGATCTCTATGGAATGGCGATGGTCAGGATCATAATGTTGTGCGTCCGCAACTTGGCAAATAGCTAAAGATACTGCCATTACTAATAATACAATAGTCTTTTTCATAACTAAACTTGTTTATCTATTCTTTGATAGGTCAATTGCACATGTCCGCCCCGCCAACCGCCGCGAGACATATCATTAAAATGTGTAATTGCTTTTATGACAATTATTTGCTTATCAGGGACAAATGTTATGTCAACATTCTGGTACGGAATTGTATAGTCCCGACTCTTGAACTCTTTAGGATAATCGAAAGAAATGCTCCCCTCATTGTCAACTGTATAATGGAATTGATACGTGGCCATTTCTACATTGCATGTTCCGTTTTCCCTGGCAAGTTCACGTTCACTCTCCAGAGACAGCGTTACAGGCAAATATAAGTTGATTTGCGCTTCAGAATTCACTTTCAAAGTAGGCAAGACTATATTCTGAACCAATGGGCTTACATAATCAATACTCTGGATTCCACCCCAGCCTGAATCTTTCATTTGTCTGAGGATATCTGTTGACGCATATCCATCTCCGGACACATCAACAGGTTCTGAAAACTCGACGGCTGTAAGCTCATACTTTCCATATAATGAACTCACGGCATGCAAAGCAGCCGAGGACATATCTTCCTTAACGGGCTCGCAAGCTATAATAACCGAGAGTAGGACAATTAGTGACAGACAATAAACAACTCTTTTCATAACGCTCCTTATCTTATAAATCTCAATTTGCGTAGTTTCTTGCATCAAAAGTACATTGCGTTCTGCATATAACAAAAGATTGTTTGCTGAACCCTTCATTTTTGACCATGAACGCGTCTTTTTCGCGGTTGAACAAAAAAGGCCGCTCAGTAGAGCAGCCCGGTCAATTCTTTCCGTTTGGGAATTGTGATGTGTATCTCCGCTTTATCATACGGTTTCTTAAGTACCAAGGCACATTCCCTCTTGGCCGGAAGGTCATCGAAGGCCTCAATTGCATCAAGGGCAACGATGAACTGGCGGTTCACACGGGTAAAGTGTTCCGGATTCAATTCGCCCTCAAGCTGGGAAAGCGAACCGCCGACGTAGCCGTATGTGCCGTCTTTCAGGAAGACCTTGGTGCCGCCGGTATCGGCAGCTATGTGGCTCACTTCCTCTACTGGCGTCACCAGTGTCCTGGTTCCTTGCTCCAGCATCAGGCGTTTACGGTAATTCACCTTTCGCTGTAAGATGTCCGAAGACATATCCTTAAGCATAGACGGCGTCAGGCGCGGGAAACGCTCTTCGCAATGCCTCAGGGCTTTTTCAAGGTCGGCTTTCTGCACCGGTTTCATCAGGTAGTCGGCGCAATTGTAATCGAATGCGCGGAGGGCGTATTCATCATAGCCTGTCACGAATACCACTGCTGCCTTAGTCTCCACCTTGTCGAAAATAGCGAACGACAAGCCATCGTCCAGGCGTATATCGGAGAAGATAATGTCAAGATCCTGGTGCTCGGCAAGGAAGCGCAGCGACGCCTCGATGCTGGTAGTCTTTCCTGCCACTTCCCAATCAGGACGCAAGGCCTTTAGCGTGCGTTCAAGCGCCTGGGCACTTAAGGCTTCGTCTTCAATTATCAGAACTTTCATAACGAATCTCGTTTACATCAAGCAGCGGCAGACCCACACGGAAGGTCTTGCCATTGTTTTCTATGGTGAGTTTCTTGCCGCTCAGGAGTTCATAGCGGCTGCTCAGGTTCTTCAATCCGTGTCCGCTCTTTTGGGGGCTGTCGAATCGGGGAAGGATATTGTTTTCTACTACTATCCTGTCCCCCTCTTTGTAGATTCGGATAGTCAGGTTTGCTTCAGCCCCGTGGCGGTTGTGCTTCAGGGCATTCTCCACCATCATCTGCACCGAAACAGGCACCACATAGGCGCTCACTCCGTCCAGGTTCCCGGCTATCTCGGCGCTCACTCCACTGTAGCGGTAATTAATCAGCTTCAGATACTCTCTCGTAAATGCAAGCTCATTTCCGACAGGGACTATATGGGTACTGGCATTCATCATCAGATAACGGTAGATATTGGAAAGGCTCAAGGTAAAGGTCCTTGCATCTTCCGCTTCTTCCGGTATCAGGTTATAGAGAGTGCTGAAGCTGTTGAACACAAAGTGATTGTCGGCCTGCAGGGCCAGGGTGTCCAATTTAGATTGCAATACAGCCAGTTCTTCTTCTGTCGCCTGTAGTTCGGCTGCAGCCTTGGCCTCCTCCTCATCGCGGTGCCGGCTTATAAGGAAAGATATCAGGCAAGCCGTAGAGAGCACCGAGGTCATTGCCGAATCGGTGTAGAAGACGCGCCAGAATAGCGTAGTGTTTTCCGGATATACCGCCCTGTAGAAAACTGCCACACCATAGGCACAGAGGACATTGAAAAGTGCTACTATGAGCACCATCAGCAACATTCTCACGAAAGTCTTTTCCTGCTTCCAGAATATCCGGGCTACGGCAGCGCAAAAGAGAAGCGACAACTCAATGAGCACCGTTGTCTCTACTATATGTTCGGCCAAATCAACACCTACTTCTTTCAGAAGGGCAAGACCGCTGAAATCCTTGTAATATGGAATGCTCACCACGCACCACAGCGCCCAGCTGACGGCAATGGCCAGCAGCACAACTGAAAGGTGACGGCGCCGGCGCTCCTCTTTGGAAGTATTGTATGTATCGAAGATGCTGAAATACATCGCTGCGGTATTTTGCCGAAAGATACCAAGTTTTTCAGTGCCTGCCAAATCTTACGGCAACTCCGGCAGTTATTGTATGATAGCTTTGCGATTCATAACTCGGAGCATCCGTAACCCTAATCAAGTAATTGTTGTAGGTATAATCGGCAAACAGTTTCAATCTGCCAAGCGACAATCCGATTTCCGGGGATGCGTACAAGCCCCAATTCAGATTATCGTTTACGGCAAAACCCACAGACGCGGCAATGTAGGGCTTCAGCGACACTCCCGTGTCAAACTCTTGGGCTACCTTACAATAAACTGGGATGGCGCCGTAATTGGCAAAATCTGTTATGATACCGGTTCCACAACCAACAAAACCACCATCTTCAAAACGAACCCCGTGAACAGTCTGCAGATTCAGCCAGGTCCCGGTATTGTTTACCAGGTTCACCATACCGCCGAGGCTGACATCGCCTGAGTAACTCTTTGTTTGCTGAGCGGCTGCCGACAGGGAAACCGCTGTTAGCAAGGTGGCGACAAGAAGTGAATAACTAATGTTCTTCATAATAAAAACCGCTCTTTTAAACTATTATTAATCTCGAAATATTTCATTGAGCCTTCGTCAGAAGAATACCAGAAAGCCTCGAGCATATCATTATTCCGTGATGCATCAACTGTTCCTGATATTAACCTAACATGCTTGCCGTCTTGGAAAACTATATCAAGGGAATCACTACGGAAGAAAGCTATCTTTCCCTCTTCCATTTTCCCGGACAGGTTTTCTTCCCAGTATTGGTAACTATCTTTGGACCCTAATGAGATTTCTTTTGAAGAGTCGCCCGAATATGATGTTACAGAGACCTGGGCGTCAGTATCATTTATCATTACATACGTAATTTTGCGATTCTCGGTCAAGCCTTGAGGTATAAGGCTTTCCTTACAAGAAACCAATGACACTAACATAATGAGCATTACAATAATAGCCTTTAACTGTTTCATATTCATATTGTTTATAATGATAACTAGTGCAAAGCTATTAAATCGCTTCTTTTCTTTCAATTAATAATCCCTGAACCCGTCATTTTTGACCATGAACCCGTCATTTTGAGGGTTGAGCAAAAACGACCATATCATTTAGTTATTTGCAACAACATTTTTACCAGCACTATTACTTTATTATGTTGCATATGTATCCTTTCTTAAAGATGAAGCATACAATCAAATCCACCTTCCATTGAGATGATGAAAGATGGGCGTTCACAACTATAAAGAGGCTAATCTATGTAGGAAAGATCTCTTAATTATTAATTCACCCCGCTGGGATATAGTTTCTAGCGGGGTGAATACATTTTATTATTTTCGTACTCTTGTTAAAAGGCAAAAGTCAGTGCAACTCTTGGCGCAATATATACAGGCTTTCCAGCAGGATTTTCACCGATTGGCACAATAATATTGGCGCCTGCGGATGCAGATAGGCCACACCCGGAATTGATTGACCAACTCCAACCTATGCTTGGCTGAAAACTAGCGCCTTGCCAATAATTATAGCTGTTTCCATATCCTTCAACGCGCAAAGCCTTTGAATAACCTGTTTGTAGCTCAGCAAAAGGGGTACTGCTCTTCTTAAGAAAATAAGCCTGATAATCTATAAAAACCTCAGCAAAAGTGGGATAGCCAGTGCCGTTGGGAAACACATAAGCTCCTGCTCCTGCTCCTATATAGTGATTGGGGTTTATCATAACACCGTGAGATGTTTCTAAACCAACGCAGACAAGAGCTTGGTTAATCACCGATACACTTCCTCTGTATCCGGTCTCGCGCCCTTTGACTGTCTGGGCAAAGGTAGAGGTGCACAAAAGAGTCAATACAATTAATATAAATGTACGTTTCATCTGTTATTTAGTTATAATGATAGTTTATTCAATGTTATTCTTCTTCTTCCCTAGCTTTTGCAAAATCTATTCCCAAAGAAATCTTCTATTGTGAGTTATTAAAAATGTTGATAAATAGGGGCTCGCGAGACCTCACCGAATGTCTTTCGGTAACTGCAAAAATATACGAAAAATGTGGTGAATAAAAAGTGCTTTTCTTATTGCGCGTACTTACGCTGCATCATCGGAAACCGCGCTTCAAGTGAGAAAGGTTGTAGGTTACCACCATTAAAAGTGGTATGCCTTACACGGAAGGGATGATGAACACATCCCACTGGCCGTCTTTTTCGCGGCGGGCGATATAGCCTTTGTCGGTCATGGACTTCAGGTGCTTTTGAATAGCGGACGTATTGATTCCGATAGTCTTGGCAAGAGCGGCAATAGTAATCTCCGGATTGCTCATCAGTACATTAAGTACACGACCGGAATTCTCACTGCGGAACACAATGCGCTGACCGTCATACCACCAGACATTGGCATCGTGAGTTTGTATGAAATCGATGTCGTTCTGTACTTCCTCGGCAACCATCTTCTTGAACCAGTTCACAAAGTGCCTGGCTTCACGCAGGCTGGCGTGCGAACCATCGGACAGCACAGGGCCGACAACCAGATCGGATTTATGCAATGCTTCAAGATAGTCTTTCTTCTTGCGGCTTCGGACCACCACCATTGGATAATCGTGACGTGCAAGGATATAGTTCACCAGGAGCCTGGCGATGCGTCCGTTTCCGTCCTCAAACGGATGGATTCTGATGTAGCGGTAATGGAACAGTGCCGCCAGTTCTATCGGGCTGTATTCTCCGGCCTTCTCAGCCTCGTTGTACCAGTCCACAAGATCAGTTACTTGTCCATGATCTTGTCGGGATTGTTGTCGATATTATCGAATATACTGAAGAACCAGTACGTCACCAAACAGATTCTCCCACTGTGATTTCCATGGTCTTATGCATGATGCCGCACTCGTCAAAGGGTTCGGAGGTGACGCGGAAGCCTAACTTTTCATAGAAGGGAATGACCTGCTGCTGCGCATGCAGGACGATATGGCTGCAGCCCAGCTGCGCCCGGCACACCTCCATGGCGGCCTTCATGACCTCCAGACCGTACCCTTTGCCACGCACAGTTGTAAGTACACGACCGATATGGGCACTCCCCTCCTCGGCATAGCAGCGTGCGTAGGCGACAATCTTGCCGTTATCCAAGAGTGTGATATGCGTCGAGTACAGGTCCTGCTCGTCCAGCTCGGCGCACAGCGTAATCTTCTGTTCGAGCACGAAGACCTGCCCCCGCACCTCGCAGATTCGGAAGAACTCCTCCGCCGAGAGTTCGCGAAAAGTTTTGACTGCCAATTGCATACGTGCTGCTTCTATCGAATAAAACTCATCGGTTCCCCGGGCTCGTCGCTGCCGGGCATCGGTTTGCCGCCGGTGGCCTTCAGCATGGCTGCCATGTTGTTCGCCAGCGTGCGCATAGTCTGCATGCCTTCCGTATCCAATGCGGCCTGACCGGGCTCGCGGCCATATACGATGTTCCAGTACTGGGACGGGACCACCGGCATGTTCATCAGCATGAACGGCATGTTGAGCGTCTGGAAAGCGGCGGTCGCTCCGCCTCTGCGGCACACGGCCACGGCAGCGGCGGGCTTGCCCCGGAAGGCGGCGCCATTGGAATACAGCATGCGCTGGACTATGGCCATCAGGGCCCCATTGGGCTGCCCGTAATAGACCGGGGAGCCGACGATGAGCGCCTCGGCGTCATTCATCTTGGCCGAAATGCCATTGCAGACATCATCATTGAAGACACACGCGCCGGGTTTTTCCTTGCAGGTATTGCAGGCGATGCACCCTCGCAGAGGCTTATTGCCGATCCAGACTATTTCGCTGTCGATACCAAGTTTCTCCAATTGCCCTGCAATCTCCGCCAAAGCAATGGACGTGTTGCCCTTCTGACGGGGGCTGCCGTTTATCATCAATACCTTCATATTCATAACACTAGTATTTGTTCCCACAACTCATTCCTTCGATTGCAGCCGGAATGAGCAATATCACTTGCCAGTCGGCCGGCAGCCAATTGACGCTGCCGAGCTGATCTTTCGTGAGCCAGCGGGCGGCCTCGTGCTCCTTGAGCGTGAGGCTGCCGCTCTCTATGTGGCACCAGAAGCAGTGCATCTTCAGATGAAAGGAGGGATAGTCCCACTCGACGGTCTGTAGCAGCCGCTCTATGCCGATCCTTGTTTCCAACTCCTCCCATATCTCCCGCTTCAGGGCCTCTTCCGGCGATTCGCCCGGTTCCCTTTTTCCGCCCGGGAACTCCCAATAGTCTTTCCACTCGCCATAGCCCCTCTGAGTGGCGAAGATACGTCCCTCGTCATCGTGTATGATAGCTGCAACTACTTCTATCTGTTTCATTCGTCTATCGCAATATACCCGCTCTCGTCAATTATATCCGCGCCCTTTTTGGTAAAGAGGAACCGGTAGAGCTTGTATGCCATACTCTCATGGTCTTCGGTCTTGCGGACTGCAGCGTAGATGCTTGACACAAACGGATATTTTTTGGTCCTCAGCGATTCCTTGCTGGGTGCTACGCCGTCAATGGAGAGCATATCGACCTTCAACAAGTCGCGCACCATGGCCGTACAGTAAAAGAACGGCGTGTAGCCGATGCCATACTCATCGCCTTCGAGCTGCATATAGGGAGAAGCCATCTGCGAGCCTATGATTTCAGCCATATATGTCCCGTCTATCATTGTCAGCCCCTTCATGACCAGAGTCTCCATCTTCTCCTGACTGCCGGAATCTGCGTTGCGGATGTAAGGCGTGATGGCATGGTCGACACCACCGACCTCCTTCCAATTGGTGATCTCTCCGGTATAGATCTTCCGCACCTGGTCCGACGTCAGGTTTTTGACGGGATTCTTGGGGTTGACGATGAAAACCAGCGCATCGATGGCCAGCGGGGCCGTTTCCAGTGCAACGCCCAATTCGGCCGCGGATGCCTTCTCGTTCCTGGAAATGTCACGGCTTGCGATAATCACGTCCGTCTTGCCTTCCAAAAGGTTCATATAGGCCCCGTGCGTGCCGCTGCAGAGGTTCTTAGCCAGATAATCATTGTAGGAGAACGACTCGTCAGAAGAGAAATCAGGCGTGATGATGTATGTAGTCCCGCTCATCCAGTCCACTTCCCACTTGTACGGTACGCCCAGCAGTTTGTATGCTACCAGGTCCCTGACGGGGCGGGTGCTGGTCGAGCAGTCAGTCAGCGGCCACTCTTCCAGTTTGACATCCTTCAGGTCGATTTCCGGATTGCCGATTCCATTACACCCGCAAAGACCGGTAAACAACAAGACGGCGGCAGCAAAAGCAAAAACAAAATGACGTTTATCCATAGTATTTTTTATTTTGAAACCAGCGAATGAAGCCTGAATGAGTAATATCCCCTGCTGTCCAGATATGCCAGAGCATCTTTGAGCAAGGCCTCCTTGACAGCGTCGTCAAGGTCTGAATGGAAAAGGATGTCGATGAAGAACTCAATGCCCTGGTTGGACAGTTCCACTTTTTCCACGAGATACAGGATTGGATTATCCTCCCGGAGTACGGACTCCAGGTCGAACGGAAGGCTTGCCTTCCCGAATTCTTCCTTCACGTCGGCCAGGGTGTAATCCTGGGCGCAGCCATCCAATAAGCCCAACTTGCGGGCTATCTTCATCAGCATCTCGCCGATACGGTCAATCTCTCTGATAATAAAATCTTCCATGCTAAATCATTTCTTTTGCAAATATACGATTTGAGTGCGATAAATTCGTATATTTGCTAATCATCTTATTAAATAATGCAATCTTACGAGAGAATCGACTTGAACGACTACGTCCGCACAGGAGAGGGCGGAACGGCCGTTTCTTATAAGCACAGGACGCGCAGTTCACTGGCCAAGCTCTACAACCCTGGATTTGAGGCCGACAGGGCCGCTGCCGAGTTCCTTACCGCCCGTACCGTTTACGATATGGGCATCCACACGCCGAAGCCCTACCGCCTGGTTACGGACGGCGGGCGCTTTGGTGCCGAATACGAGTTTATTCCAGGAAAACGTTCATTTACCCGCATTGTCTCAGAGGAACCGCAAAGGCTCGAAGAAATATCCCTTGAATTCGCAAGGCAGGCCCGCCAACTGCATTCCACGAAGGCCGATACTTCAAATCTGCGCTCCTATAAGCATGCGATGCGCCAGTTTTATCTGGAAAAGGACCTTGTACCTCAGGATTACAAGGAGCGTGCGCTCCGTTTTATCGAAACCGTCCCGGAGGCCGACACCTGCCTCCACGGCGACCTCCAGATCGGCAATATAATCACCGACGGCAAGTCCATATGGTGGATCGACGTGGGCGAGTTCGCATATGGGCTTCCTGAATGGGACCTTAGCCTGATGTGGACCATCTGCAACAATATGGATGACGAACGTGCGAACATTCTTTTCCATGTGTCGCATGAAACCCTTGCTGCACACTGGAGCATCTTCCTGCCTGCATATCTGGGAACCACGGACAGGCAGACCCTGGAAGAATACACCAGGCGCCTGCTGCCGTTCTATGCCGCCAAGGTTCCCTATGTCTTCGACATGGCCAACCATATGGTTCTTCCCGAAGCGGCGTTTCAAAAACTGGTCAATTTGTTCCCTGAAGGATAGTCAATCGCTTAAGACTAGGAAAAAGTGCCAATTAGTTTTATATTTGTAGAATAAGATAATAATCATACCTGATATGGAAAGACTCTTCAAGCTTCTTTTAACAGCTGCAATCGGCTTATCGTTCCTCGCCGTTTCGTGCGAAAAGTATAATGATTCGGAGCTACGCGAGAAGATTTCCGGCCTGGAAGACCGGGTTTTGTCGCTCGAGTCCAAGATGGCCATTGCCAACAGCAATATCGAAAGTCTCAAAAGCATTGTGGCCGCGCTGGATGGCAAAGTATATGTCACTTCCGTGAAGAAGCTCTCCGACGGATATGTGATTCATTTCAACACAGGAGATCCTGTAATCATCAAGGACGGCGTGAGCCCGGTTATCGGCGTCAAGGCCAAAGACGGCGTATACTACTGGACGCTCAACGGCGAGTGGCTGTTGGACAACGAAGGCAAGATGATTCCCGTCACCGGCCCTGCCGGAGCTGACGGCAAACCCGGGGCAGACGGCAAACCGGGCGCTGACGGCAAGCCCGGAGCAAACGCCGTTGCGCCGCAGCTTAAGATAGAAGACGGCTACTGGTATGTTTCCACCGACGGCGGCACGACCTGGAACAAGCTGGACAAGGCGACCGGAGAAGACGGCGATTCTTTCTTCACCCTCGTAGAACAGGATGAACTGCATGTTTATCTGACACTCGCCGACGGGACTGTGATAACCATCCCTTTCTGCGATGTCGAGACCCTGCTCACTCGCATACAGAGCATCGTTTACGTGCCCGACTACGACGACTGCAAGATTACCGTCAATTCCGCACTCATCAAGTATGGCGCCCAGGCTGCCCTCATGGACCAGCCCACCGAAATAACCTATCAGATCCTTCCTGCCAGCCTTGCAAGCGTTTTGGCGGACAACATTTGGACCTGGAACAGGTACATGAATCCGAAAGCGGACGAATTCTGGGATTTCTGTAACAGTATGTATCTGCTTAATCTGCCGAATCTGGATAAGATCAGCGGACAGGCTTTCCGAGACTTCCTGAAAGAGTTTGGCATTAAAGACATCTTCGCCTGGTTTGACGTACGCCAGGTAAACACCCGTGCGGGAGGCGATGAGAACACTGAAAAATACAGCTTGAAAATAATGGATATTGTCAAAGCGGATAACAATACGGGCGAAATCACCTTCAAGGTCATGCCGGTGAACATTGCCTCCGAAAGCTTTGCCGCTGCCGGCCTCAAGCCGGAAGAAGAAGTTGACAATAACAACTGTGTCCATTATGTCTACGATTACGACGAGCTGAAAGCCTACCAGAACCGCACAGCCTTTGCGGCCCAGTTGAGGCTCTACCAGATTCAGGATTTCAAGTGGGCAGGAAAGGACGAAAACGGCGCCTCACAATATAAAGATTACGAAAATGAGCTTGCCAGCACCTACACCGGTCTCTACCCCAATATCCTGGAGACGATAGAGTTGCTGCAAGGCACATATGCCACGGACCCCAACGGCAATCTTGTCCCCATTGACGGCCTCAACAAGAACCAGACTCTCCCCCACAACGTATTCCGCAAGGACGGCACTGACGCCGAGCCCGGCTACCGTACCATCATGGATGGCCTGACCCCCGCTTTCATAATCGGCGGCAAGACCGTATCGGCAAAAGAGGCCTACGAACTTGGCTACATGCTTCCCGGCTATGAGATGAAGGCGGAGGCCGTCAAGAATGGTTCCGTCGACGCGGCCGTCATAGTTTCCGAGAATTCAGACGGCCTGATTGAGGTCGAGATGGACCCCGATGCCTCAGAGAAGGTCCGAAAGGCCGCCGTGGGTTGCTCCGTGGAAGGCAAGTATACCCTCAAGACTCCGTTCGGAACGACGGAATGCAACGGAGTTGTCACTATCACGGACGGCGATGCAGGCCCGGGACCGGGCGACGACCCCAACAATCCCCAGACGACGGACGAGGAGTACGACTTCCTGCATGTGGACAATTATACGTTCAATGCCGATGACGAAGACTTCGACGCCAACGACGGAAGCGTGGTATGGTGGACGCAATGCGCCCCCGCCTATTATTCCGAGCCTTTTGACCCCGGCAATCCCGACGCCGACAGGGCCACTTTCATGCATGCACTGGCAGACTACAGCATGATGCCGGTCAACCTCTTGGGGCTCGGTTTCAACGTAGTGGACAGCAATGACAATGTCTTGACCGACGATGAGATGGAGAAGGCCGGCCTGGAGGTGCGATTCGGGTATTCCGACGAGACTCTTGGCGCTCAGGAGCTTCCGGCCTTCAATCAGTACGGCGGGTTCATGTATTACAACGACCTCTGGCTGGACAAGACGTCTTTCTTCTACCAGACGAGCATGCCGTTCATCCCGATGAGAGCGCACCTGTTCAAGAAAACGGCCGCCGGCCAGAAAGAGCTTACGACACGCTTCAGCAAGCCAAAGGCATCCGTAGCCAATCCGTCCAAAGTGCTGGATTACAGTGCCTATGCCCTCGCGCCCTGGCTTACTTTCGACGAGCTTTCTGGCGAGGACATATATATTGCCCTTAACCAAAACACTGTTTACCGGGAGCCGCTTACCCAGTCTATCTTCCTTATGGACAATCGTCTGGACGGACTCAGTTATTCCGTCATAGACAGCGGTGAATGGGTAACCGGAAACGTAAGCGTGGATGACGCGAAAGCCGAAATTGCCCCTCCCGAAGGTAATGGCTACCTGGAAGGCATTTCGGCAAAGGATGCATATCACATTACCAGCGACCTGGAATTCAATTTTTCCGGCCTGACCAATGGTCTTCCCAAGCAGATTAAACAGCTTATCAGTGTCGTATACAGTTCGAACGGCATGGACTTCTTCTACGAGCCCGCCGAAGGCAGGAAACCTTACATACAGTACGACAACACCGGCCAGGTCCAATTAATTGGTGTGGTAGAATTACCAATTCATGTGGAGTTGCCCAATCCCTGGCAGGAAACCCTGGCTGCCGACTTTTCGGTAATCATAGAGGGTCAATAGTATGAGCGTACGGACCATATTGAGAGCATCCGCCGTTGCCGTCCTCGGTCTGTGGGCGATAACGGCGGCGGCGCAGGACGACGCCTTTGTGTTTACTCCCCAGTGGACTGCCCAGGCACAGTTCGCAGGCTACTATGTTGCTGAGACGCTGGGCTTTTACAAAGATGCCGGAGTTAATGTGAGGATAGAGCATCCGTCTGTCACGCAGCCTGCAATGAGCCGTCTGCGCAAGAACGACTGCCAGGCTACGACCCTTCAGCTTTGCCAGGCTTTGGAGATCATCGACGAAGGCATCCCCCTGGTAAACATTCTGCAGACGTCGATGAACAACGGCATGGTGATAGTATCTGCCCGAGGCAAGGATCCGCTGACGCAGAAAGGCGCGAAGGTCGGAATCTGGAGCGTCGGCTTCGGCCAGCTGGCCATATGCATGAGCATCAAGGACAACCTGGATTATGAATGGATACGCTTCGCTCAGAACATGAATCTGTTCATCGCCGGAGCCCTTGACGCCACGCTGGCCATGAGCTACAATGAATACTTTCAGCTTGCTCAGGCGGGCATGGACGTGAACGACAATAACGTGTACCGTTTCTGCGACCATGGTTATAATGTTCAGGAAGACGGCGTCTATATGACCCGTAAGTATTATGCGAAGCATTCCGACCAGGCTCGGCGCTTTGCCGAAGCCAGCCGCCGGGGGTGGGAGTGGGCCGCTGAGCATCCCGAAGAGGCCCTGGATATCGTGATGCAGTATGTAGACCGCGAGCACATCGCCACCAACCGGGTGATGCAGCGGCTGATGCTGGGAGAGATCCTGCGCCTGCAGGTCGACCGCGAGTCCGGGCAGCGGGAGTTTCGACTTCGCCCCGACATGGTGGAGCTGGCAAGCAGCATGATGGTGGAGAATATGATGCTGGACCGCGAGATAACCTATAAAGAGCTAGTTCCATGAGAAGAATCGTTGATTACATTCGCCGGAAGCTCTCTATCAGGGTGAGCCTGTGGGTAGTCCTGTTCGCCACCCTCATCTTTATTGCCGCCCTGAGTTTCCTGTTCCTCAGGGCCCGTGACGCCGTACGCGAGGAAGCCGTAAGCCGCGCCACTCAGATTCTGGACAAAACGTCACTGCAGGTGGAGGGCATTCTCAACCGGGTGGAAGTGGCAAGCGCCATGACCGAATGGCTGGTAAAGAGACATCCCGGCAATCCGGACTCCATGTTTGTCTACAGCCGCGGCCTGCTGGAGAACAACCCCGACTTCTACAACTGCTCCATCGCTTTTGAGCCTTATTATTTCAAGAATTGGGGCCGCTATTTCTCGGCATACTCCAAACACGCCGGAGATGGAATACGAACCATCCAGGGTGGCAGCGACAACTATCAGTACTTCTATATGGACTGGTACCTGATGGCCAAGCTGCTCGACCGCCCGTGCTGGACGGAACCATACATGGACCTGGACGTGCCCACAAACACCAGTGAGATGGTGTCCAGCTACTGCAAGCCCGTCAAAGATGACGACGGCAACCTGATCGGTGTCATCAACACGAGCCTCTCGCTGAGCTGGCTCTCGCAGACCATATCAGCCGTAAAGCCATACCCCAACTCCTACAGCATCATGATTGGCCGCGGCGGCACATATTTCGTCCATCCGGATCCGGCCAAGATTACCCGCCAGACCATTTTCACCCAAACGATCGAGCACCCGGATACGGCTCTTGTAGCACTGGGTCACGCCATGCAGCGCGGTGAGGAAGGCATGAAGCAGATGGAACTGGAAGGCAAGGATTGCTACGTCTTTTACAAGCCTCTCGGCCAAACGGGCTGCAGCATGGCCATCGTCTGCCCGGAGAGCGATATATTCGGCGGGTTCGACTATCTGCGGCGGGCTATCATAATGATCGTCATCGTGGGCTTGCTGTTAATGCTGTTCTTCTTCATCCGCATCATCACGCGCGAGCTCAATCCGCTTCGCCGGCTGGCCAACGAGGCCGAAACGATTGCCTCCGGAAAGCTCGACGCCGAACTGCCGGACTTCCAGCGCATAGACGAGATCGGGCAGCTGAGCCATTCCTTCAGCAACATGCAGCAGTCGCTGGTGAAGTACATCGACGAACTGAAAGATACCACCGCCCAGAAGGCCTCTATCGAGCGTGACCTCCATATCGCCAGCGAAATTCAGATGGGAATGCTTCCCAAGGTCTTCCCGACCGGAGGCGACCGTGACGATGTACAGATCTACGCCTCGTTGACACCCGCCAAGGACGTGGGCGGCGACCTCTTCGACTTCCATTTCCGAGACGGGAAGCTCTTCTTCTGCATCGGCGACGTCAGCGGGAAAGGCATCCCCGCCTCTCTCTTCATGGCCGTCACGAGGTCCGTGTTCCGCACCGTATCGGCACGGGAGGAAATGCCTGACCGCATCATGGAAAGCCTGAACAAGACCATGGCCGAGATGAACGAGACCAACATGTTCGTAACGCTGTTCATCGGCGTGCTCGACCTCGCCACAGGCCATATGCGCTACTGCAATGCCGGCCACGACGCCCCGCTGCTTGTGGGCGCCGGCGTAGGCACACTCCCCTGCGATTCGAATATCCCCGTTGGCTTTATGCCTGACTGGAAATACTCGCTGCAGGAAGCGCAGATTTACACCGGCACCACCATCTTCCTCTTCACAGACGGCCTGACCGAGGCGGAAGACGTCGGCCATAATCTGTTCAACATGCAGCGTGTTACCGATGTCGCCACCGAGGCCCTGGCATCTCAGGACCAGGAGCCGAGGCAACTCATCGCCCGCATGACCGAAGCAGTGCACCGTTTCGTGGGCGATGCAGACCAGAGCGACGACCTCACCATGATGGCCGTTCAGTTTATCAATAATACAAAATAGACAGGATGATAAATATACCGCACATACTGGCTCTCTCGGCCTGCCTGATTCTTGCGTCTTGTGCGCATCAGGAAAAGAGTACGCTGGAGCTGACAAGCGAAAAAGACCTGGCGGGCCTCCGTGTTTCCACTGTCAACGGAAGCTACTATGCTTCAAGATTGTCGAAGAGGGATGACATCGACTTGATGCTCTTCAATATGGAAGCCGACGCCCTTCAGGCCCTTCTCTCCGGAAAAGTCGACGTGATGGTTCAGGATGAAATACTGCTGAATCGTGAAATGCGGCAGGAATACGGGGTCAAAGTTGCATTCAGGGGTGAGGAGCACTTCCCCACCGCCCTGTTGTTCCGGAAAGACGAAGAGGACCTTGTCCGGGCCATGGATGCATTGCAGGAGAGGATGGCCCGGGATGGCTCCATGGATTCCCTGAAGGCCTATTGGCTTGGAGACAGGTATCTGGACAGGAAGGATTATACCCATATCCCGCCGGAAGTGTCCGGCAAACCGCTCCGCACCGGCTGTATAAGCGATATGGCTCCGCTTATGTTCATGTCGGACGGCGAATGGTACGGTATGGAAACAGACCTGGTCAGGGCCCTTGCCAGGGATGTCCACAGAAAGGTCGAGTTTACGCTGTACGACGCCGGTTCGGGCCTGATGGCATTGAAGAACGGGGTGATCGACGTATTAATAGGGTGTATTTTCATCACGCCGGAAAGGCAGGAAGAATACCTGTTCTCGGAACCTTACCACGAGTATGGGGCGGCGTATTATGTGAGAGACCTGAATGCAGGAGCGAACCGCGGTACTATCTGGAACAGTTTGCAGAAAAACCTGATCAAAGAGAACAGATGGAAACTAATTACGTCCGGATTGTGGGAGACCATATTGATCACCATTCTTTCTATCCTGTTAGGTTCCGTCCTGGGTTCAGGGCTTTGTGCCATGACAAGAAGCCGTCGGAAATGGCTGCGGGATGCGGCAGCGGTCTATAACTGGTTTATCGCCGGCATCCCCATGCTGGTGCTGCTGCTGATTCTGTTCTACGTAGTCTTCGCAAAAAGCGGGCTGAATCCCACCACCGTGGCCGTTATCGCTTTCGGACTCAATTTCGCCTCCGGTGCCAGCGGTGTGTACGGGACCTCGCTGGACGCCATTCCGCACGGGCAAACCGAGGCCGGCCTTGCACTTGGCTTTACCCGCCTGCAAACCTTCACGCACATCGTGTTGCCGCAGGCCCTGAAACGCGGCCTGCCATTATTCAAGGGCCAGTGCATTTCGTTGCTGAAAGGAACGTCCATAGTCGGTTACATCGCCATCCAGGACCTGACAAGGGCCGGCGACATCATCCGCGGCCGCACCTTCGACGCCGTGGTTCCCCTGCTGATTGTAACCATTATCTATTTCGTCCTGGCCTGGCTGCTGGGCCTCCTCGTGAAACTCGCCACTCCTAAAAAGAATGCCTTATGATTTCCATCCGTCACCTGAGCAAAACTTATCATAATCCGGACGGAAGTCCCCTGACTGTACTCAAAGACATCAACTGCGACATAGACAAAGGAGAGGTAATCAGTCTCATAGGCCCTTCAGGAACCGGAAAGAGCACTTTGCTGCGTACCCTCAACCTGCTGGATCCTCCTACCGGCGGAGAGATTCTTTTCGATGGGGAGAATATCCTTGCAAAGGGGTATCCGGTGCACAAGCTCCGCCGGAAAATGGGCATGGTGTTCCAGAATTTCAACCTCTTCGATCACATGACGGTGGTTGAGAACGTCATGTACGCACCCGTAAAGATTCTCGGCAAGAAGAAGGACGAGGCCCGGGAGGAGGCCGTAGCCCTGCTCCGCAAGGTCGGCCTGGCAGAGAAGGCTGATGCGTTGCCGGCCAGTCTTTCCGGCGGCCAGAAACAGAGGGTTGCCATCGCCCGCTGCCTTGCCATGCATCCTGAAGTAATCCTCTTCGACGAGCCCACATCCGCCCTTGACCCCACGATGGTGGGAGAAGTGCTCAGCGTCATGCGGCAGCTGGCGAACGAAGGGATGTCGATGCTCATCGTCACCCATGAAATGAAGTTTGCCCGAGACGTGAGCACCCGTATATTCTTCATGTACGACGGCTACATCCATGAGGACGGAACACCGGAGCAGGTATTCAATGCCCCCAGGCGCAGCGCCACCAAAACCTTCGTACAGCGCATACGCAAGGAGGTTTTTGAGGTTGACAGTGACGACTTCGACTACCTGGGCATGGAAACGCGCATCAATCAATTCTGCATCAAGTACAACATTGCAGGCAAGAAGGAAACGGCAATCAGCCTGTGTCAGCTCCTTATGCCCGTGTTTTTGGAAACAGGAAACAAACTGACTATCCGCACCACCTATAGCGAGCTGTCAGAACAAGCTACCCTGGACTTCATGCTTGAAGGAGCAGAGGCCTCTCCCCTGCAATCCTGCGATTCGATGATACGGGACTCCGTTATATCACAATGCAACGGCATAGTGGAAGAACCCACATCCAGGGGATTCCGCGTCAGACTAATTCTGTAATCAATCAATAATCAATAACAATGCTTAACAGATTCAGTAAACTTCTTCTTCTCGGATTAGCCGCCCTGATCGTATTTGCCTGTCAGCCGGATAATCCTGCCCCCCAGCCTCAAGTCCAGACCGAATGGGTCTCGCGCACGGACGGGTTCCAGCAGAATTACGTTCTGGACCAGCTGGTTATCCTTAGCAGGCACAATATCCGGTCTCCGCTTGTGAGCAAGAACTCTGTTCTGACCAGGCTCACAAATCCGTCCTACCAGTGGTTCCAGTGGGAAGGGCAGCCAAGTACGCTCACGGCAAAAGGAGAGCGGCTGGAGGCCAAGATGGGGACTTTTTTCAAGGAGTGGCTGGAAAAGAAGGATTTCATTTCCAAGTACTCGGCCGACAATTATGCGTTCCGCTTCTATGCCAATGCCAAGCAGCGCTGCCAGCTCACCGCGAAGAGTTTTGCCGGAGCCCTGCTCCCCGGTCTCAATCCCAGGGTTGAAATGAATGTGCAGTTTGACACCATGGATCCGGTCTTCAATCCTCAGATTACCAAGATATCGGACGCCTTCGTGGGCAAAGCCCAGAAAGAGATTCAGGAAAAGTTCGGTGACCTCAATGCCCGAATGGCGTCCGCCTACGCCATAATGGAAAACGTCATCGACATCACCCACTCACCTGCATACCCGGACACCGCTTCCTTCAGCATGTTCCCTTCGTCCGTGAACTTCAAGCTGAACGCAGAGCCCTCCATGTCCGGAGGCCTCAAGATGGCATGCACGGTCTCCGACGCTCTTTCCCTTCAGTATTATGAGGAACCCGACGAGAAAAAAGCTGCATTCGGTCACAGCATTTCTTTCGATGACTGGGTGAGTATCTCCTCCGTTAAGGAATGGTACGGAGACATCCTGTTCACCGCTCCTTCCGTTTCCGTAAATGTCGCCCATCCCCTTCTGCAGGTGATTCTGGACGAGATTCAGAACGAAAAGCGCATCTTCACCTTCCTCTGTGGGCACGACTCCAATGTCGGCAGCGTCCTGGCAGCCCTGGAGGCTGAGGACGTGGATCTCCCAGGATCCATCGAGAAACGCACGCCCATTGGCTGCAAGCTGGTTTTCGAGGCTTTTACCGGAAAAGACGGAGTCAAATATGCCGATATCCTGCTGGTTTATGCTACCGCAGCACAGCTCCGGGCCGAGACCGCCCTTTCCTATTCGAATCCCCCGGCCGGTGTCAAGATCAAGCTGAAGGGACTTAAAGAAAACGCTGACGGCCTGTACACCCTGGCCGATGTCGAGCAACGCCTGACCAAGGCCATCGTTGCCTACGATGCCCTATAGTCTTTATTAAGGAGCTTTCGGCGCCTGTTATTTGAAGATTTCCGCCAGCCTTTCGTCAAGCGCATTTCCGCGGAGTCCGCGTGCCACTACCGTGCCTTCGGGATCGATAAGCAGATTGTCGGGAATGGAGTTGACGGAATAAAGCCCGCTGGCGGCATTCTTCCAGTACTGGAGGTCGGAAAGGTGGATCCAGGGCATATCCCATTCCTTGATGGCCTTCACCCAGGGATCCTTTTCCCTGTCGAAAGAAATGCCCACGATATCGAAGCCCTTGCCGTGATACTTCTTGTAAGCGGCGACCACATTGGGCATCTCAGCCTTGCAGGGTCCGCACCAGGATGCCCAGAAATCAACGAGCACCCATTTCCCCTGCCCCACGTATTCGCTCAGCTTATGCATGGTTCCGTCCGGGGCGGGCTCTTCCAGATCGATGAACTTCTGGCCAATGAATGCTTCCTTGGCATCTTCAATCGCTTTCTCCTTGGCAAAAGAATCGTCGACTTTTCGCTTGACGGCCAGCACGTAAGGATGCTTCGCAAAAGGTGCGTCGGAAGATACGAGTTCATCGAACTTGTCCTTATCGGCGAGCATGGGGACATTCTGGATAAAAGCAACGGGAATGAGATTGTCTAGGTTATCCTCAATCATGCCGACATAGGAATCCGCATATTCCTCGTATCGTGCCTGATACTCAGGGATAAACTCTGCCTCCCGGGCTTCCTGTTCGGCCTTGGGAAGGGCCAGGAAAGCCTGAACGAAACGGTTGAACTCTGCATACCTGGCGCCGTCGCCCCTGTCGCATTCGGACAGCTTTGTGTTGAGCTCAGACCCGGTAACGGTGCTGTCTGCCACGTTGATCTGAACCGGCTCTCCGTCGTTGAAGACGGGGAAATACCAGCCCCATCCATCTAGTTGCACGGACAGGAGGGCATCCTTCAGCGCCTTGCCTTTCATCTCGAAAGCGCCGTCGGCTACTATGGCGCTGTCGATGGGAGTGTCGCTGATTATGTCCATCAGGTACACGACGGTTCCATCCTGCGGGGCGTTGTTGCCCGCAATGACATACTGAACACTCTTCCCGGTGCAGGCAAGCATACAAGTCGCCGCCAGCGCCAGCATAAGGATTGATATTTTTTTCATATTCGTTGGATTATATTTAACGTTCAATACCCGCATTGAGTACAAATATAACAATATTTGTTTCTTTTACCGAAAACAAGTAAACTTGAATGACTAAAACGAACACCATGAGCAGCTTCAAAGACCTTCGCACCGGAAAGTGCGCCATCAATTTCCTGCCCGACAGTCCCAGGGACTTCGCGGCCATAGTCAAGCTCGGCTTCCTGAAAGCCGCACTGACGCAGATGGTGGACTATGCCAGGGAGAAAGGCTGGACACTGATCGACGTGCCGCAGATGCAGGAGATCCGCGACAAACGAAGTTCCGAGAAAAAGAAATAAGACCTACTCCCTGGGATGAAGCTTCCTGTAGAACTTTACCCCGGTTACGATGGAATTGAAATCACTCTTGGGAATGTGAGTGGCGCGAATCAGGCTTTCGCGGTTCAGGCTGAATTCAATCATCTTGCTCAACAAGAGCTTCCTGTACGTAACCCGTACCGGCTCGATGTTGTCATCTTTCGGGAAAGTGATCGACAGTGAGCCTGTCAGCTCGATCGAAGTGTCAGGCTCGCTGTCGAACAGGCCCTTGATTTCATTCAGAACGGCCAGGGCGTCGTCGAGATTGTTACCCAACAGGATATACAGCTTGGAAACAGGGTCGATATTGATCTGGACAAAATCGTCACCGATACCAAGCGTACCTACGTTGAGGAAATAATTGTTCACCCCGTCGGACGGCATATTGAACACCTCAATCCTGACCCCGTTTGTTTCTGCTTCCGCAATATCCAATGTTACCGGGAGCTTGGAGCCCTGAGCAAAAGCGCAGACAGTCAACACTAAAAGAGTGGCAATGGTGGCTAATCTTTTCATAATGCGTCAATGATATTAATCAATCCAAAAATAGCAATTATCAGCGAATATCGCTAACTTTGTCATTACGCATGAAAAAAGTATACCATATTTTACTGCTTATGGCCCTATCCACAATCGCTTACGGTCAAAGCCCATTCATGCGAAGTCTCGAAGAAGGATACAGGTCCGGGATGTACCAGCAGGACAGCGTGATGCTCATCGATCCCATAGGTGACGCTTTTTTGTTGAGAAAACTCGACACCATTCCGGTCAAGCTGAGCTCCTATCTGTTTCACCGCTCACTGCCACAGGCCGAAAACGGAAAGAAACGCGAATTCAAAAGCAGCAAATCCCTTCCGTTCGACAACGACAAGCTTCTAAACAAATGCGCGGAAATAATGCGCAGGAACTTCCCCGAAGTCTTTCCGAGCATTGGCGGCGAACACAAATGGTCACCTGAAGCCCAGCAATACCTCTGGTACGGCTACTGGCACCGTCTTGGCAGGAAAATCGCCGGAAAGCAGCTCGACTTCCCCGCCCCGACTCTTCTCCGCAGCAAGCTCTTCCTTTGCCTGGCGTGCGGGTACACATCACGCTACTGCTATACCGGTTGCGAAAAGGCCCTTAAAGAATACATAATGAGCCGCCCCGAGCGGAGCATCCAGCTCGACGAACTGTTCGAGCAAAGCTATCTGCTCAACAAGGGCGACGTTTATATGGCCTTCCTCACCTGCGAAAACCTGCTGGCCGGGATGCCCCACAAAAGCGACCGCAACTCCGATCCCATGCACCGCAAACTCGCCTATATCAGGCACGATTCGGAGCCGCTCGGCGACAATTACGGTGCCTGGTACCATTTCTTCGGAATTGCCCTGTACGGCATGGTGAGGCCTGAAAACGTCAGCGTTTTCGTGGCCGACACCGAAAGCCTCGGATCCTTTTTCATGGAAGGCCCCGACCCGCAGGAAGACCGAATAAACCATTATGGAGCCATATTCGGCGCGCAGTTCCGAAAGATGCTCGAAGAAGGAAGCTGGTGGCTCCGGGGGAATGAAACCGACTATATGAATCCAAATCCACTGATATGACACGTACATTCAAGACCGCGGCACTCATCTTCGCCGCAGCACTCGTCTCCACCTCGGCCGCAGGCTGGGGACGCATGGGACACGCAACCGTGGCGAAAATCGCCCAGAACCATCTCACCAAAACCACCCAGAAACGCGTCAGCGAGATTATGCATGGCACCCCTCTCGTTGCAATAGCCTCCTACTGCGACGACTATCGCTCCGAAGTCAATGCCACCTTCCCTCTTGATTGGACCTACGGAATCGGGCACGCCCATACTTTCGAAGTGGATGAAAACAACCGCCCCTTCAACGTACTCTTCCACCCCGTAACCGGCAGGCAGCTGACCAATACCGTCTATTTCGCCGACCACTGCCTGCAGGACCTTGCACATGCCGCAGACTTCCCCGATTCGATCCGCTGGAAAGAACTGGTGATGGTCACCCATCTCATCGGTGACATGCACTGCCCAGGTCATATCCGCTACGCTGCCACTTACGAGGATATAGGCAAATACCCCGTGGAATTCATCGGCGAGCCTACCACATATCACCGCGTATGGGACTATTACATGGTGGTCAATCCCCTGCCTTTCAGCTTTTCTGACATAGCTGAGATATGTGACGACTGTTCCCCCGCAGAAATAGAAGAAATCTGCAAGGGGAACGTCTACGATTGGGGCAAACAGATTGCCGATTATTGTCAGGACTGCAGGCTCGACATCCGGGACGGCGACAAGATCAGCGCCAAATGGGTGCGCGACCACACCGGCCTGATGAAGGTTGAGCTACGCAACGCCGGTTACAGACTTGCGCACGCACTCAACATGGCCTTCGACCCGAAGTACGCGCGCAAGCACACTAAATAAAGATATACTTCATTATAAACAAGGCTGCAAGCACCCACATCGTCACTGAAATGCTCTTGAACTTGCCTGCTACGACATGGCAGAGCACATAGGAGATGACACCGATGAGGATGCCGTCGGAGATGCTGTACGCAAGCGGCATCACAATGATGGTGAGGAATGCGGGAATTGCCCTGCAGTAGTCGTCCCAGTGAATGCTCTTTATGGACGGCATCATCATCACACCCACAATGATGAGGGCGGGAGCGGTTGCCGCACCGGGGATGGCAAGGAAGATGGGGCTGAAGAACAGCGCCAGGGCAAAGCAAACCGCAACGCTGAATGCGGTAAGGCCGGTACGACCTCCTTCTCCTACGCCGGATGCGCTCTCAACGTAAGTAGTGGTGGTTGAAGTACCGAAGCATGCTCCGCAAACGGTAGCGATGGAATCTGCAAGGAACATCTTCTCGAGACCGGGGATCTCGTCGCCGCCTTTCTCGATCAGGCCGGTACCCTGGTGGACGCCGATAATGGTTCCCATCGTATCGAACATATCGATGAAGAGGAAGGTGAACACCACCACCAGCATATCCCAGCTGAGTATGTTGCTCCACTCGAACTGGCAGAAGATGGGAGCGATGCTGTCGGGCAGGGAGAGGAGTTTGATGTTTCCAGCATCATTGCGGATGAGCTGAGTCACCGTTTCGCCGGTCGCAGGGTCCTTGATGAAAAGGCCGATGACGGTCGTGATCAGGATGCCCCAGAGCATGCCGCCGCGGATCTTGGCCATGACCAGGCCTGCGGTGATGAACAGGCCAAGCATGCCGACCAGGGCCTTGCCTTCGGTGATGTTGCCGAGGCTTACCAGGGTAGCGTCGTTGTTCACGATGATGCCGGCGTTCTGCATTCCGATGAAAGCGATGAAGAGGCCGATACCGGCGCCAATAGCTTTCTTGAGGGTTCCGGGAATTGCATTAAGCAGCCAGCTGCGCACCTTGGTCAGCGTCATGATAATGAAGAGGATACCTTCAATGAACACTGCGGTCAGCGCGAACTGCCAGCTGTGGCCCATTCCGAGGCAGACGGTGAATACGAAGAATGCGTTGAGGCCCATGCCGGGAGCAAGGGCGAACGGCTTCTTGGCAAACAGAGCCATTACCAGGGTACCCACTATGGCAGCAAGGGCGGTGGCGGTAAAGACGGCCCCGCCGGGCATGTCGAGTGCGCTGAAGATACCGGGATTCACGGCCAGGATATAGGCCATGGTAAGGAAGGTGGTCAGACCGGCAAGTATCTCGGTACGGATACTGTGCTTCGCGCTTTCGAAGCCGAAGAGTCTTTCAAATGCAGGTTTCATGTCCTAAGGCTTTAGAAAGTCCACCTCAGACCTGCACAGGGGTTGCACATGAAGCCCTTGTTGCCTGCAAAGTTGTAGGAGAGTTCAACCTCGCCGCCTATGTCCAGATGGTTGTCGAAGATGGTTCCGAGATTCATCCACAACTGGGGCTCGGTCAGAATCGAGAACTTGGCGGTACTGCCGTCGCCGAAGACGCTGTTGTTACCCCAGACATCTGCGAAGCCCTTGAACGTGAGACCCTTGACTCCGAACAGGTTGCCCAGGCCCCAGACCGCGCTGAACTTCACGGGGATGTCGGCACTACCAACCCCAAAATGCTGGTCGTACATCAGGTACAGGGTGAGCGTGTTGTTGTAATCTGCCGAATGCAGGAAGTACTTGGCACCGAGACAGAGGATGCCGGCGCCCCATGAGCTGCCGTCGTACTCGACATGTGCGCTCAGATCCTTGAGAGCGGTATCCTGCCAGAAGTTGAGACCACGCTCGATCTCGAAGTAAGTGCCGTTGTATGCGCTGGCGACTCCGGTCTTGCGTTGATCGGCCGTGGCGAAATTGTGGTCGATGAACCAGAAGGTGTCGCCAAATTTGTCCGGCTTGAACATCTCGAAGGTTGTGGTGATGTAATTGCGGTCCTTACCAAAATCGTAGAAGACCTGGACATTCTGGGCCTTTGCTCCTTGAGCGAAGGCAAGTACTGCGACTGCGGCAGCGATGAATAGTTTTTTGGACATAAAATGTAATTTATGACTGATTATATAGTGACAGGTTATCTTTCGGAGAGATTGAGGATAGAGTTAACGGGAACGTCGTCCGGGATAGGCGCCGAACGGGGCACGTCGGTGATGTTGATGATGAAATTGCAGTACAATGCCTTGGGATTGAAGCGCTTCATCAGCTTTACGGCAGCGGATGCCGTGCCGCCAGTGGCCAGAATGTCGTCGTGGATAAGCACGACATCGTCCGGGCCGATGGCGTCGGCATGCACTTCGATGGTGTCGGTGCCATATTCCTTAGCGTAGGCTTCGGATACCGCGCTGGCGGGCAGTTTGCCTGGCTTGCGGATGGGCACGAAACCAGCGCCCAGACGCGCAGCCACTGCAGCGCCTGCTATGAATCCGCGGGATTCGATTCCTGCCACTTTCGTTATGCCCTTGTCTCTGTAAAGAGAGCAGATGCGGTCAACCACTTCGGCATAAGCGGCAGGATCCTTGAACAGGGTCGTTACATCGAAGAACTGAATCCCCTTCACCGGGAAATCGGGCACGATACGTATCGACCGGATGAGCTCGCTATCCGTCATTTTTTCTTTCTGAGTGAAGGATTGATTTCGAAGTCGATGGACATGTCGCCGACATCGTTCTTGCCGAATTCATAATCCTTGCCGGGCAGAATGGCATTCAGGACTATTCCTACAAGAGCCGCCACCGCAAGTCCGGAGAGTTTGGTGAAGCCGAGGTCGAGGCATCCGGCGGAACTGTAGTTGATACCGACTGCAAGCACGAGGATGAGAGCCATTACGATGACGTTGCGGGAAGACTTGAAGTCGACCTGGTTCTCAACCACATTCCTGACGCCTACGGCTGAAATCATACCGTAAAGCACAAGTGAGACACCTCCGATGGTCGCAGCGGGCATGCAAGCGATGACTGCGGAGAACTTGGGGCAGAACGACAGGATGAGCGCAAACACAGCGGCGATGCGGATTACGCGCGGGTCGTAAACCTTGGTAAGGTTCAGAACTCCGGTGTTCTCGCCGTACGTGGTGTTTGCAGGTGCGCCGAACAGAGATGCCAGTGCCGTAGCGAGACCGTCGCCCATCAGGGTGCGGTGAAGGCCGGGATTCTCAAGATAGTTGATTCCGGTGGTGGAAGAAATGGCGCACATGTCGCCGATATGCTCCATCATGGTTGCCAGCGAAATCGGAAGGATGGCGATGATTGCGGCGACGATGAGGCCCCAGTTGGGGTTCGAGAACACGGACACGGCGGTATTCTCCCACTTCACGGGAAGGCCTATCCATGCTGCGTCCTTTACGGCGCTGAAGTCACACAGGCCGAAGCATGCCGCGACGATGTAGCTGCCCAGAACACCCAGGAGAATGGGGATAATCTTGATCATCCGCTTGCCCCAGATATTGCAGACGATAATGATCAGGATTGCGAGGAGCGCGATCCACCAGTTCTGAGCGCAATTGTTGATGGCGGAGCCGGCCAGGATCAGACCAATGGCGATGATGATGGGACCGGTGACCACCGGCGGGAAGAAACGCATCACCTTGGCAGGGCCGAATGCCGCGAAGAGGCCGGCAAGCACGAAATACACCAGGCCAGCGCAGAACACACCTATGCAGGCGTAAGGGAGCGCCTGCGCCTGGTTGAGGCCTTCTGCCAATCCCATCTGCACCACGGACGCATAGCCCCCCAGAAAAGCAAATGAAGATCCCAGAAATGCTGGAACCTTCATCTTTGTGCAGAAATGGAAAATCAGTGTGCCAAGACCTGCAAACAACAAGGTGGCTGACATTGATAGTCCGGTGATGACAGGGACCAGGACAGTTGCCCCGAACATCGCAAACATGTGCTGAAGTCCGAGGGTGAGCATTTTGCCGCGCCCTAGAGTGCGCGCATCGTAGATACCTTCGTTTTGTGTTTGTGACATAAAATATTGATGATTGGTTGTATCTTCCACTCCAGCATGCAAAGGTAATCAAAAAAGACGGCCCGCCAATCAGACGGGCCGCTAAGGTTATTCACAAGTTTTCAACAATGCGTCAGATTTCTTCTCCCGACACCACTATGGGCAGGTCTGAAGCCATTGAACTGTTCTCGTCGACAGAAAGGATTTCGTAAACCACGTAGCGCTGCATGCCCCTCCAGGGCAGCCAGCCATTATACTCCTTGTAGCGGAGTTCGACAACCTTGCCGCTGCAACGCATCAGGGAATCTGCCACTACCTTGTCGACCACGGAGAAATTGAATTCGTTGGACTCTATGCCGGTGCCCTTCTTGGCACCGCGGAAACCGGCCTGGATGAGACGGCCTTCATATGTTTTCCATACCCAGCCTTTATATACTATTTGGTTGAGCTCGCCGGCCTTGACTCCTTCGCCGAGCACGAAGTAGAATTTGAAGTACACGAATCCGGCCGCTGCAAGAAGGAGAATGGCAACGATCCAGGTTATTACTTTAGTCTTCGTTTTCATACTGTATGGTTTCGGTTTACAAATATAATAAAATGTTTTAAATTTGTAGCCTAAATGTCGAGTCAAAAAATACTGGTTTTTCTCCTGTCGGTTTTCGCATTGCTGGCAGGCATAGGCTTTGTCTTCCCGGAAGACGGCATCAAGCTTGGCGAGGCATCGCTGGAGTTCCCTTCGCCAAAGGAGGTCGGTGCTTCCCTGCTCCATCGCAACGGAGAATCCAAGGGGCCGACGCCGGAGGAACTGCTGGCCCAGCGAATGGAAGAGCTGAAGCAGGCCGAGCAGGACAAATTCGACGTTTTCATTAACGAAAGCCCATCCCGTATCCACTTCCCCGGCGGCGATGTAACCCTCTTCGACCCTCTTTTCGAGGCGCTCGACAACGCCCGCAGCAAGCATGTCCGCGTGCTGCATTACGGAGACTCGCAACTGGAGGAGGACCGAATCACCTCAACCATCCGCAACGGCCTGCAGGAGCGTTTCGGCGGCAGCGGCCCCGGCCTTCTGCCCTTCGGGCGTCCGTACTACACCCTGTGCGTGTCGGAGAGTTCCAGCGCAGACTTAAGCCGCTGGATGGTGTTCGGCGAGGGCGGCAAACGGAGCGACGGGCGCTACGGTGTGATGGGCCAGGCCTCCCGCATCGACACGAGTGTGTTCACAACCGTCTCCGCCGTCAAGAAGAACCTCGGTCCCAGCCGCCGCTTCAGGCGTCTCACTATACTCGCCGGCAACGTAAGTTCCCTTAACGTGAAATGCGGCGGCAAGCAGCAGAAGCTCGGTCCGGTAAGCAACGCCTCCGGAGTCGGGCGTCTGGTTTTCGATCTGCCCGACAGCAGCACCAGCGTTCGTTTTTCCACCTGGGGCAGCGCCGATATCTACGGCATCCAGCTCGACGATACGCTGGGCGTAAGCGTCGACAACATCCCCATGAGAGGATGCTCGGGAACCATATTCACACGCATCAGCTCAGCACAGTTGAAGGAGTACGCCGAGAACGACAACGTCAGGTTCATCATCCTGCAGTTCGGCGGCAACGCCATGCCTTACCGCAAGACCGGAAAGTCTATATCGGAATACCGGGAATCCATCGAAAAGCAGATACGTCACCTCCATTCCCTGGCCCCTGATGCATGTATTCTGTTCATCGGGCCTTCCGACATGTCAACCAACGTAAAGGGTTCTATGAAGACCTATCCCCATCTGCCCATGATGGTGGATTCGCTCAAGGCTGCCGCAAACAATGCCGGTGCCGCATACTGGGACCTTTACTCCGCGATGGGCGGTGAGAATTCCATGGTCCAGTGGGTCAAGGCGCGTCCCGCCCTGGCCGGCAGCGACTACGTACATTTCACTCCTCGCGGCGCCGAAGCAATGGGCAACATGTTCGTGGAATCGCTTATGCTCTATTACGAGTATTACCGTTGGCGCAAACACGGCAAATGAGACGCCTGACGGCCATACTGCTGTTCGCCATCCTGTCTGTGGCCGCTGCTGCACAGGAGCTTCCTCCGTGCGCATGCCCCGACAGTTCTGCACTCAGGTTCCCGGGCACCAGAGACAGCTTCGACGCTTTCGCATCGCGTTTGCGCTCATGCAGGGAACGCCCCGACAGCATCGTAACCATCTGGCATGTAGGGGGTTCGCACGTGCAGGCCGGCTGGTTCAGTTCGCGCATGAGGCATAATTTCGACTCGCTGGGCATGTATCCGCACGCAGGCCGTGGCTATATCTTCCCCTATCCCCTGGCGCACACCAATTACGACCGCTCGTATTCGATAGGCGCAGAGGGAGAATGGACAGGCAGCCGCAGTTCGAATCCTAACCGCAAGATGCCAGTGACCCCGGCATACGGAATCATGGGAATCGCGGCATGCACTACCGACACCACAGCGGCCTTCGGCCTGCGGATGGCCGTGCCATTCAACCGACTGCATATCATTTGCGAGGCCCCCACCGCACCGGTTGTCATCAGCGGCGCCGACACCCTTTCATGCGTGGCAGATACGCTCTTGCATGGTTACGTGGTAGATTTCCACGAGGAAACCGATTCCGTGCGTGTGGAGCCCCGTCTGCACGATGGAGAATTCTTCACTCTTACCGGGCTGCTGCCGGAAGTCGATTCCGGAGGCCTTCGGTACATATCCACAGGAGTCAACGGAGCCCGCACCACTACGTGGACGGAGCGCTGCCCCGAGTTCGTCCGGGAGCTGGGCCCCGTGCACCCCGACCTCGTCATCTGGGGGCTGGGAATCAACGATGCAGCCTGTCCCGGCAAGGACTTCAATCCCGAACGCCTCAAGCGCAATTACCGGCGCCTTATCGACATGGTGCTTGCCGAGAATCCGGAGTGTGCCTTCGTGTTCATCACCAACAACGATTCCTGGCGATGGAGAGGCCGCCGCATGGTGCATAACGACAACGGCCCGGCAGTGCGCCAGGCCATGTATGAGCTCGCCGCGGAATACGGAGGTGCAGTGTGGGACCTGTTCGGAATAATGGGCGGAGACGGCAGCGCCACTGTCTGGAGAGATGCCGGGCTGATGAAGAATGACCGCCTGCACTTCACCAAAGAAGGTTACCATTTGCTGGGCGACATGCTCTACGCCGCGCTGGAGGCGGAATTTGAATGATGGGACAGTTGTTCGCATACGACCCCAGCTCGCCGCTGATCTTCACCCAGTTCTATTTCTGGGCGTTCTTCGGCGTGGTCTATGCCATCTTTGCGATCGTTGGCAGCAAGCGCCATATGCGCAACGTGTTCCTGTTCTTTGCCAGCCTTTTCTTCTACTATAAGACCAGCGGTCTGTCGATTCTGATTCTGCTGTTCGTGATCTGCTCCGATTTCTTCATCGCCAAACGGATGGTGAAGGCATCGCCGGGTACGTTCAGGCGCAAGGCGTGGCTGATCCTGAGCGTGTGCATCGACCTGGGGCTGCTGTGCTACTTCAAGTACGCATATTTCCTGAGCGACGTGCTGTCGTCTCTCACGGGGGCGGATTTCAAGGTGGTGGACGTATTTGCGCAGTTCGGCAACATGATTGCCGGACGCGAGCTGTTCGACGTTGACAAGATAGTGCTGCCGGTGGGAATCTCGTTCTTCATCTTCCAGATCATAAGCTACAGCGTGGACGTTTACCGAGGCGACGTGAAGCCCGTGAAGAACATCCTGGACTTCGGATTCTATGTGAGTTTCTTCCCCCAGCTGGTGGCGGGCCCCATTGTCCGTGCATCTGAATTCATACCTCAGCTGTACAAGGATTTCTCATTGAGCCGCAGGCAGTTCGGTATTGCTGTATTTTGGATACTGAATGGTCTGGCAAAGAAGATCATACTGAGCGATTACATCGCGGTCAACTTCATCGACAGGGTATTCGACAATCCCCTGCTTTTCACCGGATTCGAGAACCTTGCGGCCCTGTTCGCATACTCCCTGCAGGTTTACGCAGACTTCTCGGGATACACCGACATAGCGATCGGAGTAGCCATGCTGATGGGCTTCTATCTGCCCACGAACTTCAATTCACCGTACAAGGCTCCCAACCCCCAGGACTTCTGGAGACGCTGGCACATGTCGCTCAGCCGCTGGCTCAAATCGTATCTCTACATTCCCCTGGGAGGCAACCGTCGCGCATCGTTCGGCACCTATTTCTGGATCGTGCTGTTCGCACTCATAGCGCTGATTCTTTCAGGAAGCTGGGTTGTATCGGTGATTCTGGTGGTTGCGGGACTGTCCATGATCGCACTGGCTTACTGGCGTGAGAGCAGCCGCAAGAAACTGTTCTCCAATATCAACCGCTTCATCACCATGCTCTTCGGGGGCATGTGGCACGGTGCCAGCTGGAATTTCATCATCTGGGGTGGCCTGAACGGCATCGGGATGATTGTCTACATACTTTGGAAGGACATGAAATGGGGCGTGCGCCTGCTGCTGACAGGCCTCTGCGCCGTGTGCCTTGCAGCGTTGTGCCATTTCGAACCCGCTCCGGTATGGAACATCCTGAAAGTATGGATGTTCGTGGTGTTCACCGGCACGCTGGTGCGCTTCCTGTATCATCTTGTTAGGCCGGACGCCATGGGTGCGCCCTCGTCCGGCATGGACAGCGTCCGCCGCAGGAACAGACCGCGCGGACGCGATGCCTGGACGGCCTGGCTGGGCACGGTGTGGGCCATCGCGCAGACGTTCACATTCATTACGTTTACCCGTCTGTTCTTCCGCAGCGGTTCCAATCTGGACCCTGCAACTGCCAATCAGGTGGCATGGAATACGGCGCGCAACATGGTGGCTCAGATTGGCTCCACCTGGGATGTTTCGGTGATTCCCGACGTATGCTCCGGGTACTGGAAAGTGTTTGCCCTGGTGGTGGCGGGAATGGCAATCCATCTTCTGCCCGCCCGGCTCAAGCGCCGTTACAGGATATCGTTCGCCTCACTGCCTCTGCCCGTAATGGCTGTTCTGGCTGCTTTGGTAGTTTTCCTTCTCTATCAGTTCGTAACCGCCGACACTCAGCCGTTCATCTATTTCCAGTTCTGATTCAACAATTCAGAATGACAGCAACAAGCCGGCCAGGAGTGAGCGGCCGGGCATGGGGTAGCCCTGGACTATCTGGTAGCGGTAATCGAATACATTTGAAAGGCGGAGCGAAACGTCCATGTCCAGCTTCCGGCCTTTGACACAATTCCAGGAGAGAGCGGCGTAACTGACACTCCAGGGGGCAATGCGATAGTCGTCTGTGTTTGCGCTGCGCGACCACTTCTCGCCGGTGAACTGGGTGTTCCAAACAAAACCCCATCGCTTCCAGTTGATACCCAGATCAGCCGAACCGCTGTGAAGCGGGATATACGGCAGCTGGTTGCCATAAGTAAGGCTGCCAGGAGTGCTGTGATCCAAGGCACGCTGGAATGTGTAACGGAGCGTACAATAAGAATTAAAGTCGTTACGGCTGTATCTCAAGCAACCCTTGAGATCGAGGCCGGTGATGTCTGCGACACCGATATTCAGCATGGTCCAGCGGAACTGGGACGAGGTGGGAATCGCAACGATCTTGTTGTCAACGCGGTTGAAGTAAGGAGATATGCGCCCTTCCAAGCTCCAGACGCCGCAGACAGCGTGCAGGTTGAGGTCCACGCCTGTCTGGAACGCCGACTCCGGCTTCAGGGATGAATTACCCATCAGGCTGTAATAAAGGTCGTTGAAGCTTGGAAGGCGATAGCTTCGCTTGACGAAGGCATCCATCTCAAGCCATTCCACCGGAAGCCAGGCGACACTTGCCGAGGGCATCCATGCATCCCGCCAAGCATCTTCGCGGGACCATCCGCCGGCGTTCGCATTCGCATAATCGTCATAGGCGCCAGTGTAAGCGATATGTGCGGCAAGGCGCAGTTTATCCGTTACATACCTGCCGGCCAGAGCCCCGGTGAAAGAAGTCCTACGCGGCGCAACGTTCTGGCCGACATCCGAATCAAGAGCATTGCGCTGAAGGTCGGTGGAAAGGTCGACCGACCATCCGTCACATACAGTATACGACTGAGCCACAGAAACATACGCCGACTGCTGACGGAAATGCAGATTGTACGGTATCGCCATGGGGTTCTTTTCAGGATGCGTGTCGTAATGCGTATAATCGTTGGCGTATTTGAGGCGCAGTGCCGTGGAGTAGAGGTCAGTCCAGTCCTGTTGCAACGATCCCTGGACGAAGACGTTCAGGTCTGTCTGGCGTTCGGCGCTCAGAGGGAAACCCTGCGCCCTGCGTATCACCGGGCCCGGGAAGCCCCGCTCTGAGCCATACCCATAGAGATGCAGACGCCAGTCTCCCCTCTTCAGCCTGCCGTATATCTGCGTTTCCGCCCGCAGACTGCGGATGTCTCCGTTCTCGCGTACAAGCGTGGTGTCGAAGTATGGATATGGGTAGTTGCCGGCGCTGCCAAGATACTCTGCCGAAGCCCTCACAGACACAGCGCCCAAGCATTTGTCCCATGTTAAGGAAGGGTTGACTGTTCCGAACGATCCTCCCCGGATCCGAAGCTGCAGGCAGTCTTCCACCGGTACGGATGAAGTCAGATGCAGGGAGGCACCGGAAGCATATTCACGCGCCGTCTGCAGACGCACGTCCTTATGTGCATTGTAAAGAGCAAGGGAGCCGAACCCTTCAATTGAAAGGCGTCCGAGGTCCAC
>JAEELG010000097.1 GCA_016288775.1 Bacteroidales bacterium
CACCACCGCCTCCCACGCCGGCCTCTACAACGACACCTTCTACGGGAATGTCTATCGCAACACCCTCCAGGAGTTCCTGAAGCCGGAGTAGGGGGTACTGCCGGCATCGACATCCTTCAATCCGATTCGCCGTAAACGAGAACGGTTCCACCACGCGACGGGGCGATGAAGTATTTGGGTGACTCTTTGAAGCAATTACAATAACCCCTGTTCTTTTGCTTTGGCAAGCATTTCGGCAGTGTTTTTTGCATCGAACTTGGCGATCAGGCGTTGACGGCGCCACTTGATGGTCTGCTCGGTGAGGAAGAGACGTTTGGCTATGTCCTTACTGGTCAGGCCTTCAGCTATCATCGGAAGAATCTCCGACTCACCCCGGCTCAATTCGATGTGCTGACCCATTCCCGGCTTATTCAGCGAGTCATTCACTTCCAGCTCGTTCAAGGCTTCTCCGATGGCTTCGTCGGCTGCGGAGTTTTCTTTCTTGAGGCGGAGCGTGCGGCGGGTGAGGATAAGAAGAACCAGCAGAGCCAGTGCCAGCACGGCAAAGGCGGTAGCCAGCATTGTCCGCTGACGTTTTTGCGTCTGGTACGCCTGGCCCATAATGTCCAGCGTTGCTATGCGGTCGTAATACTCCTGGTCTTGATGCTTGGAGTAGTATTCATCGGCCTCACCAAGATACTGCAGCGCCTTTGTAACCTTGCCTTGGCGCAAATACAGAGCACCAAGTCCCAGTTTGGGTGAAGCTACCCAGAGGGAATCCCCGGCTTCCTGTGCATAGCGGATGGCAGCATTGTAACATTCAATGGCCTTGGCATCGTCGCCCTCTTCGGCCCAGATGTCTCCCAAATTGTGCTCCAGGATAGAACTGCTGGTTTTCCAGTCGTATTTCTTGAAGATTTTGCCTGCTTTGGCGTAGTAAGATATGGCCTGCGGCAGGGAGTCGATTTCATAGTAAAGGTTGCCGATGTTACCATAGAGGCTGGAAGCGGCGTCGTCAATCTTTTCCTGCGGATAGCCATCCGGGGTATCCGGACCTGCCTCTCCGGCGGCCATCCGTTCCAGATACCCCAGCGCTACGCGATAGTAGAATAGGGTACTGTCGTACTGCTCTTTGTTGTAGAACAACTGGCCTGCGAACTTGGAAGCCAGGTAGGGCTGGTAGAGGGACCCAAGTTCATTTCCAAGGCCGTAGACCCTTCGCGCAGCATACATGGAGCGGTCCGGGTTGATCCGTTCATATCCATACATCAACTGGGAGAAGGCAAGGCACACACCGGCCTTGGTCTCATAAGGAGCGTTGGCCAGCCGTTCCGGGGTCCAACCTGCTACCACATTCTCAAGAGAGTCCAAATTCCGGTCCCGGTGATCGTTGTACTGAGCCCTGGCAAAACCGGCGAAAAGCGGTATAAAAAGCAGTATGAAGAAAAGACGTCTCATGGCAAGACAAAGATAGCAAAACCGCCGCAATCTCGGGTTTCAAGGGGTAAAAACCCGACAACGGAGACTCATTTTTATACTTTTGTATAATTCTCAAGTGCTTGTGATTGACGATATTTGTGGGTGGAAACGAATCCCCCATAACGAATATAACACAAAAAACATGAAGAAAAATATTATTGCGATCCTGCTCCTGGCCAGTGCTTCAATGTGCGCGGCCTGTGAGATAGCATCAGGTCCTTATGACAATGTGACCGGGGATGAAAATGGAAACGGCAATGGTAACGAGCAGACCGAACAAACAGGCCAGACCATAGACCCCAAAGTCCTGGCGGCAACGTTCCCTCTCAATGTGAGGATTGAGATGAAGAATCAGCCTTCGTACAACACTGCGGAAGAAGATATTAAACTCATCAAATTGGGGGATGAATGGTTCTATGAGAACAGAGGCTATCGTTATGTATTATATCTGTATTGCCAATTTGCCAAAGACGGCAAGACATTGAAGGCCTTTGGCGGAGCCTTGCAGGAAGACGGCACGGTTAAGTGGACCAATCTTCTTGCTTCCGGCGATGAAAGCTACTTGAATTTCGCAGGATTTGCCAGGAACTCCGAGTGTCACGTCTTGTTTGATGCCGGTGTTCCTGCCGGCAACTGCACGAAATATGGCGAGGCGACGTCCGACAAAGAGACAATCCTCGGCGTTGAATGCACCCGCTACGATTATGACTTTGTCGTCAAGGCCGATTATTGGGTCGATGAAGCTACGAAGATCGTTTACAAGTTCGTCAACTATCTTGACAAGAATAAGGAATCCAGAAATGCCGAATTCGAAATCAGGAGCTGGGACACTTCTATTGAGGCATTTGAATGGGATAAACCCGAGTAATAAAAAAAGACAACCATGAAAAAAACCGCACTCATCCTCATGTGTATGGCCGCGCTGGCAATGGTATCCTGCGGCGGCAATTCCAACAAGAAAGGGAATGGCGAAGCTGCAGAAACCAAGACTTCCGTAGCTGCTTCCGATGCCGTGGATCTGGGCCTCAGTGTAAAATGGGCAAAGACCAACCTGGGCGCAAAGGACGCATCCGATCCGGGTAACTTCTACGCCTGGGGCGAGACTGAGGCCAAAAAGGTTTACAACGGAGATACGTATAAGTTCAAGGAAGGATACAAAGTCAAGAAGTACTCCACGGAGGACGGCCACGCCAGTTCAGGCACTGCCGACAAACTGATTGTCCTTCAGCCCGAGGATGACGCGGCAACGGCGGCCTTAGGCAAAGGATGGCGCATGCCCACCCGTGCAGAGGCAATGGAACTCTTCACAAAATGCACATTCAGCTATAATAAGCCGGGCCTTGTGACCGTCACCGGCCCCAATGGCAACAGCATTGATTTCCCGAAGACCGGCTACTGTGTTGGTGACAAGATCCAGGAATCAAACCACCCTTGGTGCTGGACAGCATCGATGGCTCTTGCGTCAGGTACCCCTGAAGGCAGTGAGGATGCCATTGAATGGCACGAGCGCAGGCAGGGCGATGCTATGCGTTTCGGTCACACGGACTGCTATGGCCTGTACCGTGAGAACGGGCTGCCCGTCCGTCCGGTCAAAGACTGACGGTAAAGAAGCGCAGCCAATCATTGCCATTGAGATAATCGGTGATGCCGGGGATATGGTATAATCGAGTGTAATACGATGTATTACAGGTTGTTACGATGTGTTTGGAGCACATTGTAACAAGAGTCGGAACATGCTACAATAGTCCGAGTTCCTTTGCCTTGGAGATAACACCGGCAGTGTTGGGAGCATCGAATTTCTCGAGCAGTCGCATCCGATACCATTTGATGGTCTGCTCAGTGAGGCAGAGTCGGTCGGCGATGATTTTGCTGGAGAGGCCATCGGCCAGCAAAGGAAGGATTTCAGCCTCGCGTTCAGTGAGATCGGGTGCCGATCTCTCCCTCTCCGGCTTTTGCGGCAGAGAGGCCAGGACCTCACTGATTACAACATCGGCACCTTCTTTCTGTTTGCGAAGACGCTCGGCGCGCAGGAGGATCAGAAGGAACCCCAGAAGAAGGCTGATGAGGAGGATGCCGCCTGCGACCATCCAGAAAAGCATTCTGCGCTGGACATCATATACTTTGCCGGTCAGGTCCAGCGTGTTGATGCGGCTGCGGTATTCCTGGTCTTCGTTAGCGGAGAAGTAGTGGTCTGCTTCCTGAAGGTATTTCAAGGCTTTTCTGGTCTTTCCCTGTTCAAGATAGAGTGCGCCCAGGCCCGCTTTTGCTTCCGCGATCTGCAGGGAGTCTTCGGCTTCCTGACCATATTTAAGGGCTTCATTGTAGCAGACCTCCGCTTCCTCCCGGTTCCCGGCTTCCAGCCAGGTATCGCCCATATTGTGGTAGAGAACGGAACTGCTCTCCAACCAGCCGTTTTTCTTGAAGAGTTCCCCGGCTTTATGATAGTACTCCATTGCCTGCGGGATGGAGTCCAGGCTGGCGTACATGTTGCCTAAAGCGCCATACAGGCTGGAGTATGCGTCATCGATGGTCGCATCCTTATATCCGATCGGCTTTCCGGGCAGGGGCTCTTTCATGGCCATCTTGTCGGCAACGGAGAGGGCTGTGGCGAATGCGGTTTTGGCGCTGTCGATCTGCCCGGCGGCCCAATGGTGCTGACCGATCATCTTTGCGGCCTGGAAAGCCTGGTTAAGCCATTGTTCCTGAAGGCACAGATCGAAAGCCTTTCTGGC
>JAEELG010000098.1 GCA_016288775.1 Bacteroidales bacterium
TAGAAGTAACCCGGGCAGATGCTGTTGACGGTGATGCCGTACTTGCCCCACTCGGCGGCCAGTGCGCGGGTCAGGTTGACCACGCCGCCCTTTGCTGCATGATAAGGAGAGCTTCCGCAAATGAGGTTGCCAACAAGACCATACATGGAAGCGATGTTGATGATACGTCCATAACCGGCCTTGATCATTTCCTTTCCGAATTCACGTGCGCAGACGAAGGTTCCGAAAAGGTCGATCTGCAACTCGTGCTTGAACTGGTCGTCGGTGATTTCCTCGGCGGGAGCCACGGCTCCGGTGCCGGCGTTGTTCATAAGGATATCGACGCGGCCGAACTTCTCCATGGTGGCGGCAACTGCAGCCTTGACTTTCTCAGTATCAGTGATGTCGCAGGAGAAAGGAAGCACATCGACACCGAATTCTTCCTTGATTGCCTTTGCATTCTCCTCGAGGAGATTCATGCGGCGGGCAAGGAGTACGAGATTTGCGCCCTGGCTGGCGAATGCCTTTGCCATCTGAAGGCCGAGGCCGGTGGATGCGCCGGTGACTACTGCAACGCGGCCTTTAAGATCGAAGTAATTTTTCATGATAAAAAAGATTATTTGTTTAGTGAGTGTTTTTGTCGAAAGGTTTGGGCCGCTCCATGGTCTCCTCGTACAGCACCTTGCCAGAGGCATCGCTAACACGCACGATAACAGGCTTGTCAGCGGTAGTGGCATATGCAATGAAGCTGTGGGGAGTCTTGCGGTCCTTCATATTGGATTTGGACGGTTCGGAGGAATCGTCGAGTTTGGGTGTGACATGGGTTATCACATACAGCGGCTCGTCCAGCGAACTCTTCTCGACGGAAAGAGGCTTACCGTCCTCGAAGATCTCCACTTCCTGGCCCGGAGCGTAACCCCAGTAGTTCACGTAGATCATATTCCTGAACCCGGGATCGGCATACCAGCTGCGTTCGGGGTAGAGCCTATGGAAGATACGGCACTGGGAATCGTTGCGGTAGAAATCGCCCACGGCGTTGATGTCATAGATCCGCATCATCGCAGGGCTTCCGTTCACAGCCACGAAGCGCGGCGCCGGATCGGGCTCACCGCAATCCATCACGTTGAACGACTGGTTGCTGGAATCGGACCCGATAATTTGGTACCCTTCGGGATGCTGCCACATGTTGCCTGAAGTGGCGGCGAAGATGTACTGTTTGAACCGGGTATACTTACCCATGTCGGTGTTGATGTGCTTGTGGGTATGGCCCGAGAACACATACACCTTGGGGAAATCCTTGAAAATCGCGTCGAGCTTGTCGATCTCGCCAGGCTGCATGACCTCCGATTTGCTGGCGTCGTTCACCAGCGGCACATGGCAGCAGAAAAACACCCTGGTGTCAGGCGTGACGTATTTCAGGTCTTCGCGGAGCCAGTCGAGATCCTTGTCGAGGAACCGGCAGTTGTAGTTGCGCTTGCCGTTGATGTTCTTGTGCCTGGCATCAGGCTCTCCGTCGTTGATATACTCAACCGAGTCCATGAAGATCCAGTGATCCTTTCCGATGTTCACGGAATAGCATGCAGGGCCCCATGTATGGCGGTAATTCCACGCCGACACGAAATCGGTACGCTCGCCAAGGCCGGCGACGGCACCGTCGTTGTCGTGATTGCCCGTCACGGAATAAACCGGAGCGGGATATCCGCAATCGGCCAGGAAGCGCTCGGCGTCGGCCTCATTGAAGTCGAAGTCATACCAATAGCGGTCATGGGAGAAGTCCCCAAGATTCACCGAATAAACGGCACCCCGGGCGGCTGCGGCCTCATACTCGCGGCAAATAGCCGGAAGAGCCGTCTTCTTGAAACGGCCGAGGGGGTCGCGCGACGGATCGTCTGCAAAATGGCAGTCGGTGATGAAGATGATGCTGTACCGGTCCTGATCCTGAGGGACAAGCTCAAAATCATGCACCTCGGGAGCGGCTGGAGCCTTTGTCAGCAACTGCCAGAAGCCGGGGCGCACGGCATCCGTCATCCTGGCGATATAGCCGGACGGCGTGGTGATGAACACCATGCTGTCGGCCTTGTCGGTCTTCATGGAATACCGGCCCTGGGCATCGGTAAGGACTATCTGACGGCCGTCGGATACCTGCACGCCGGGAACTGGCCTGCCTTCGCAGGTCACATGCCCCTTGACTATTCCGCATCCGGCAAGGAAGGGGGCCAGGGCCAGCAACGCTATGAGAAGCCGGCTTCTCATGACTTGACGTATTTGAGAATCGGCTGGCGTGCCGCAGTTGTCTCATCCGGGCGCCCAATGGGCGTGTTGTGGGGAGCCGAATGCAGCATCTCAGGGTCATCCGCCGCCTCGCGGGCAATTACACGCATCACATCGATGAAAGCGTCAAGAGTCTCAAGCGATTCGGTCTCGGTGGGCTCTATCATGATTGCCTGATGGAAAAGCAGCGGGAAATAAATGGTAGGGGCATGGAATCCGTAGTCCAGCAGGCGCTTGGCAACGTCAAGGGTACTCACCCCGTTAGGTTCGGCAAGGCCGTCGAAAACGAATTCGTGCTTGCAGACGGTGGGGATGGGCAGCTTGTAGCAGTCTTTCAGCGACTCCTTGATGTAGTTGGCGCCAAGGGTGGCGAATTTGCCCGCGAGCTTGATATTCTCGCGTCCGAGGGACAGGATATATGCACAGGCACGCAGGATGATGCCGAAGTTGCCGTGGAATCCACTGGTGCGCGGGATGTCCAGGAACGGCACGATGCGCTCGGCCACGCCGACGGGACCGCTGCCGGGGCCGCCTCCGCCGTGAGGGGTGGAGAAGGTCTTGTGCAGGTTGAGATGCATGATGTCGAATCCCATGTCGCCGGGGCGCACCATACCGAGGAGCGGGTTCATGTTGGCGCCGTCGTAATAGAGGAGGCCGCCGCATTCGTGCACGAGGGCCGCAATCTCCTTGATGTCGCGCTCGAAGAGTCCGAGGGTGTTGGGATTGGTCATCATGATGCCGGCTATGTCGGGCCCGAGGAGAGGCTTGAGGTCCTCCACGTCCACAAGACCGTCGGGGCGGGATTTGACTACGACTATGTCGAGTCCGCAGACGGCGGCGCTGGCGGGGTTGGTGCCGTGGGCGCTGTCGGGGACTATCACCTTGGTGCGGGCGAGGTCTCCCCTGCTCATGTGGTATTCGCGCATGAGCATTAGGCCGGTTAGCTCGCCGTGAGCGCCTGCGCAGGGCAGGAAGGTAAAGTGCTTCATGCCGGTTATTTCGGCAAGAGCCTTGTCCATGAAGTCATAGACGGCCTGTACGCCCTTGACGGTCTCTGCCGGCTGAAGGGGATGGATACCGTTGAACTGGGATACAATCTCTTCGTTGATCTTGGGATTGTATTTCATGGTGCAGGAGCCGAGAGGATAGAATCCCGTGTCGACGCCGAAGTTCATCTGGCTGAGGTTCGTATAATGGCGCACCACGTCCGGTTCACTCACTTCCGGCAAATCCAGAGGCGATTCGCGCCAAACAGATGCCGAGAGTTCGGAGGAGTTGCCGGTCCGCCATAGCGGACGTCCGGCAAAATCGCTTTCTCTGACGGCGCAAGCCGGCAGAGAGAAACCGCATCTGCCTTTACGGCCGAGCTCGAATATCAGTTTGTCGTAGTATTTCATAGCGCGGCCTCCTTTATGACTTTAACCAGCTGGTCTATTTCGGCGCGGGTGCGGCGCTCGGTGACGCAGAAGGTAACGTAACCTTCTTCTGTCTCCAGGGCGCCGAAGAAACCGGCGTCAAGCAGGGCCTGCTGGAGTTTCTTCACGTCGCAGAGCGGCTTGAGGGCGAACTCCTTCAGGAACTCGCGGCCCTCGAAGGGGTCGGTGAACCTGCCCGTGGCGAGGAGCGCATCGTGCAGGTAGTGGGAGCCTTCGTAGCAGAGAGCGTTGACCCTGCGCATGCCTTCGGGACCCATGAGGGAGAGGTAAACGGTGCACCAGAGAGCCATCAGGGACTCGTTGGAGCAGATGTTGGAGGTAGCTTTCTCGCGGCGGATGTGCTGCTCGCGTGCCTGCAGCGTGAGCACGAAGGCGCGGCGGCCTTCTGCGTCCACGGTCTGGCCCACTATGCGTCCGGGGAGCTTGCGCATCCATTCGTTACGGCAGGCCATGAAACCCACGTAAGGGCCTCCGTAGCACAGGGGGATGCCCAGGCTCTGGCCGTCGCCTACCGCGATGTCGGCGCCCCACTCGGCGGGAGACTTGACCACCGCAAGAGCGGAAGGGTCGCAGTACTCCACCAGGAGCGCACCGGCTCCGTGCACCAGGTCGGCAAGGCCGAGATGGCTTTCGACAATGCCGAAACGGTTGATTGACGGAACGATGACGCCGGCAAGGTCGAGGGTGCCCTCGGCGACCGCCTCATAGACATCGTCCGTCTCAACCAAATTGATGCCGGAATAGCGGGCGTAGGTACGCAGGACTGCAAGGACGCTGGGAAGCAGCCTTGAAGAGACCACCACCGAATTGCGCTTGCGGGTGCTAGCCACGCACATGCGGACAGCCTCTGCCGCGGCGGTGGGGCCGTCGTACATGGAGGCGTTGGCAACGTCCATCCCGGTAAGGTTGCAGATCATCGTCTGCCATTCGAAGATATAGCGGAGCGTGCCCTGCGAGATCTCGCACTGGTACGGCGTATATGCGGTGAGGAATTCCGAACGGGAAGTGATGTACGGAATCACGGACGGAGTGTAGTGGTCGTACGCGCCGGCGCCGGCGAACACCTTGAGGGAGGTATTCTTCGAAGCGAGGTCGCTGAACCACGCACGGACCTCCTCCTCGCTCATGGCTGAAGGGAGGTCGTATTCCCCGCGGTGGATGAATTCGGCGGGAACGTCGGAGTAGAGGTCGTCCATCGACCCTACGCCGATGCGCTCCAGCATCACTTTTATATCATCCTCGGTATGGGGAAAATATGCAAAGGAACCCATCTCTTATTCCGTGATCTTGGAATAGGCGGCTGCATCCATGAGGGCGTCGAGTTCGGCGGCGTCGCTCATGCGCACCTTGATGATCCATGCGCCGTACGGGTCTTCGTTGACCTTCTCGGGAGCGGCTTCAAGCTCGGAGTTGACCTCTTCGACCACACCGCTCACGGGGCAGTAAAGCTCGCTGGAAGCCTTGACGCTCTCGAGTGCGCCGAACTCCTCGCCGGCAGCCACCTCGTCGCCCTCGGAGGGGAGATCGACATAGGTGATGTCGCCCATCTCGGACTGTGCGTAATCAGAAACACCGATGACGGCGATGCCGTCTTCAACTTTTACCCATTCGTGCGACTCGCTGTAAAGGAGTCCTTCAATGACTTTGCTCATTTCTTATAATTTGTCTTGTAAAACCTTTTCTTGATGACTTCGCCGGGGAATACGTGCTTGCGGATGCGGACGAAGAGAGGGGTACCGAGTGCGGCGTATGCGCTTTCGACGAGAGCGAAGCAGAGGCTCTTGTCGAGCGAAATCGAGTGATAGCCGGTGGTTACCACGCCCACCACGGTACCGTCTTCCAGTTCAACCGGGTATCCGGCACGGGGAATGGCATTATCTTTCAGTTCGATACCCACCAGCTTGCGGGCGACTCCTTCGGCCTTCTGGGCTGCGAGTGCGTCCTTGCCGATGAATTCGGGCTTGTCGAGTTTGCAGAACATGGAAAGGCCGGCCATGACAGGGCTGATTTCGGGGCTGAGTTCGTCGCCGTACAGTGGCAGTCCCGCCTCGAAACGGAGGGTGTCGCGGCAGCCGAGGCCGCAGGGCACGACGCCGTCTTCCAGGAAAGCTTCCCACATATCCTTGATATTGTCGGGAGAGGCGTAGATCTCGAATCCGTCTTCGCCGGTATAGCCGGTACGGCTTACGATAATGCGTCCGCCTTCTTCGTCCTCAAGGTCGTAGAAAGTATAGAATTCCAGGTCGCGCAGTTCCTCGATGTCGAAATAACGGATAAGTGCGTCTTCGGCCTTGGGGCCCTGGAGGGCGATCTGTCCCCATGACTCGGAGTCGTTGAAAACCTCAACCTCATGGCCGGGGACCTGGGCGAGAATCCATTCGTAGTCCTTCTCGATGTTGGCGGCGTTGACCACCAGCAGGAACCCGCTCTCGAACTCCTTGTAGACCAGCAGGTCGTCTACAGTGCCGCCGTCGGGGTAGCACATCATTCCGTAGAGAATGTGCCCCGGCAGAAGGCCGCGGACGTCGCCGGTGAAAATGTGGTTGACGAATTTTTCGGCATCGGGGCCGTCGATGAAGATTTCTCCCATGTGGGATACGTCGAACATTCCGACGGCTGTGCGTACCGCATTGTGTTCATTGATAATGCCGGAATACTGGATTGGCATGTCGAAACCTGCGAAGGGGCTCATTTTGGCTCCGAGGGCGACGTGTTCGTCGTGCAGGCATGTGGTTTTCAGTGATTGGTCCATAGTTCGTCAAAGATACGGCTTTTATCGCGCTTTTCCAAGAATAAAAGCAGGCTCCGTGTAGCTTTTTTCGATATCTTTGACTGACTGTATGTCCGAGGCTCCGAGAATGCGTTCCGAATCGCAGAACGCCGGAATCAATGCCGCCTCCAGGCCGTCTGTTCCTAGCTCCAATCCAAGGTCGACGAGGTTTGAAACCCGCTGACGCACCGACTGCACTCCGTGCTTGCCAAGCTTCTCCGCAGAAGGCGTAATCGCCCTGGCAAGGGCATCCATATCCACCGAATGGAGAAGGGTCCCGTGCACTATGCTGCACGACGGGAGCGAGAAAAACGCGTTGCCGGAAACCTTGAATCCGTCGACCAGCACATCGTTGTGCGCCGTCGTCACGGCATTAAGCCCCAGCGACCTCAGGAATGAAGACAACTGGCCCAGGAAGTCTCCGAACACCTTGTCCACGCCGCGGTCCGGGGTGACATAAGACAGCATGAGGTTGCCCCTGTCAGCATAGACGCATCCTCCCCCGCTCTTCCTGCGAACGATATTGACTCCGTGCTCCCGGCAGTACTGCAGGTTGACCTCCGCCTCCAGGTCCTGGTTGCGGCCGATGATGACGGTAGGAGCGACGCTCCACACAAAAAAACCGCGGCCGAATGCAGCCGCGACGTATTCCTCCATCGCCAAATAGAAGGTCAGAGGCCTTCCCTGCCGGTCCGGAAGGATGATATGTTCCATTTGCTAAAGCTCTTTCAGATCCTTCTTGAGGATCATTTTGGGGTCCATCAACGCCACTTTCTGGAAAAGGCGTATCTGGTTGGGACGCGACAGGAAGACCTTGTCTTCGTGCTTGCCCTTGCGCCACCATTTGTAGAAACCTACGGGATCGTTCTCGTACGGAATCTTGGCAACGATGCCCGAACTGTATCCGGGATAGTCGATTATGAGCTGGAGCCCCATGAAACGCTTGTAGTAATCGGGATTTGCCCTGCGCAACTTGCTGACAAGCGGATTGAGCACTTCGAAATTGTCGACCTGAAGAACCTTGTCACGCACTATCATGCGGTGTATGCGCACCGGGTCTTCGTTCAGCCACGCTCCAAGTTTGAGGGTCATCGGTCCTTCCTCGGTATCGAGCGTAAGCTCATCCATCGAGTAGTAGACCTTTCCGGAATCGAGAGGATACAATTGTTCGGCAGCCATCAAAACACTACTTGTAAGCGTGTACAGTTGGCAAATTTAAGAATTTTTTTTAGATTTGAAAAGTTATGAACATATTTATGAACATCAGCGGGGTCTATGACGACGAATGCTGGTCGCTCCCGGACTCGGCATTGCTGGATTTCCGGTCGCTCGAGGGATGCAATTGTTACTGCACCTCCGAAGCGGAGACCGCGTTCCGAAACGCCATCGCGCCCCTGCCGCTCCGCAGCGTGCACTGGATAGACACGGGCGACTACCACTATCTGAGCAAGATCTGGATGGAGAAGGCGGAGGAGCCTTTCGCCCTGGCGCTGTTCGACAACCACCCCGACGACCAGCCCGACGCCTTCGGAAGCGGCCTGCTGAGTTGCGGGTCGTGGGTTGCGGAGGCGAGGAAAAGCCTTCCCCTGCTCAAGGCGACAGTCCTGAACGGAACGGGCATCCCGGAAGGATTGCCCGTATATCTGTCCATAGACCTGGATGTAATGCCCCGCGAATACGCCCGCACGGACTGGACTCAGGGAGAAATGTCTCTCGACGCCCTTCTGTCCGCCGTGGGAACGATATCCGCGGAGCACCGTATCCTTGGGATCGACATCTGCGGTGGCCTCACCGCCGCAAAAGGGGCTACGGCAGAGGACCTTGCAGTCAATGCCCGCACCAGGAATGCACTGGCGGCCTATTGCGCCAGCCACCCGTTGGTTTCGGGGTAAAGCCTGTCATACTTCCACAGGACCAGGTCATATCCGCCGGCGTATGCAAGCGGCACATGGTAGCTGGACGCCGTAATGAGCCCGGCTGAGCCTGAAGGCCCGTCAAGCCGGCAGAATCCATAATCCGGATAATAAGCCTCCATGTATTCTTCAGGGCTGTATCCGTATGCCGAATACAATCGCCTGTACATGCCTTTTTCAAACCCGCTTCCGTCACACAGGCTGCCCAGGGCGTGATCCTCAATATACTGAAGGCGGCCTTCGTCAATACGGGGGAAGCTCCATTCCAGGCTGACGTTGCATCCTCCTGCATTATTGTCTTCGGCAACGCCTCCGACACCGAGATTCACGGTGAATTCAGCTTCGTACTGATAAATCGACCTGTAAACCTCCGAAGACCGGAAATTGCGCATGATCGGGAACATTTTGAAATAATGCTCCGGCATTGCGGTTTCCACATTATCCTCATAGAGCACCGTCATCTGCATCTCGTTCCGGGAATTGAAACGGAACTCGTATTTGCCTTCCGTCGAATACGGATATTCCACGCCGGCATACCGATAATTGTTCCCCGGAAGCACGAGGTCGTCCAGGTCGAAGGTGAAGGTCTCATCGTGTTCGTCCTCCATGTACCAGTGCGCAAGGGCCCAGCTCTCCTGTGTACCCAGATCGCATTCCGAGCCGAACGGCTCGCTCGTATACAGCAAGGCCGTAGCAGGCAGCACTCCGCATTCCGCATCCTCGGGCCATGCGGTTATCCGTTCAAGGACGACCCGGGATGCCCTCATGTCGTAGTTCTGCGACAAGCTGGTGCCGGAACAGCTCAGGCGCCGGATCGCAAAGGCATAGCTCCTGCATTCCTCTTCGCCTGTCTGCCAGGCACCCACGGCAGGGTTTCCGCCGGAATCGTCTCTCTGCCAGTACGTTCCAAGCATGTATGTTTCGGTGCTTCGCACAATGTTCACATTCAACAGCTCTTCATAAAGGACGGCGTCGAATTCGTCGTAATCCAGATATGTTCCATCCGGTTCATAGTAAGACGGGCTGAAGTTTACCAGCGAACCGTCCACCGGAAGGAATGCCGCTTCGCTGTCGAATCTCAGGACGGGGGCAACGACCGTCATTGCCAGCGTACCCACCATCTCGCCGTCGACCCACAGTTCGAGCACCTCATCCCCTTCGGAACGGGCGTCGGCATACCAGGAGCGTGTTCCGTATTTCTCAACCGAACAATGGCCGTTCCGGCTGATGACGGAAACTGTTCCCGACGGATAACCGCCGGTCGTCAGATCTGTTATCCTCAACGTCGCGCTTTGTGCGACATAGATTACCCCCGAGCCGCCGGTACGCTCGAAACGGTAATCGTCGGAAGGAGGTCTCCGGACCGTAACCGTATGCGCCGTATTGTGGTATCCGTCCCATGTTGCGGCGCTTATGGTTACGCTGGCGCCGACAGGAGAGGAGCCGGATGCGGTGACTGTAAATTCCGTGGCGTCGCTGCCTGCGACCACGTCGAAAAGAGATATGTCTCCGCTCATCGAATAGGAATAATCCCCTGCTGAATGACTGAGATTGGTGTTCAGGCTGGCGGTCACAGACGCTCCGGGATATACAGTGGAATGAGAGGAAGCGAACGCCAGCTGGCGCCGATCGTCCAGGTTCCCGTCCATCTTCCAGTCGGTACGCAGGCACCCTTCGTCGGTAATGGACAGGGTGACTGCATACGAATGATTGCGGGCCAGATTGAAGTCGGAAAAAGCATTGCCGCCAAGATAGCACCTTGCCGTCAGCGGCTCTCCGGTAACCTGCCCCGAACTCCCGGAATAACTGCCAAGCACCTCCAGATATGTGCACAGGGCGGGATTTGCACCGACGGCCCTCAACCTGTCGGGATTTTTGAAATCCGGGTTCGTATTACCCGGCAGCAATACTCCCTGAAGGTTCTCAAGCAGGTAGAAATCGGCGGAATAGCCGCCGCTCCCGTCGGCATTCAGGCCGGCAAGGTCGGCAGAGGATGCGATATCTCCGTCGCAAACGTCAGCCGGCGAAGCTGCCATGCCGTCGGCATAAAACGGGCACACGCGATTCATCTGGCGCACCTTTATCGAGTAAAACTCGATGCTGCCGTGCTGCAGCGACGATATGTCGATCGAGAGCCGGAGCTTGGCAACCAGACGGGTCAGGTCCACCAGAATATCTCCCATGTTGGGACGGACCGTCACCGAGGTCATTCCCGCCATCGGCAGGCCCTGTCTGTTCCAGTCCTCCAATCCGTCGCAGACATAAGTCAAACCGGCGACGGCTTCCGTATACGTGGCTGCCGGCGTAACGTCCCCTGCGTTTGCAAGGACCAGAATGTCGAAAGTATGTCCGACAGGGAGCGAAACCCGGGTGGTGAAAGTGTTGTTCCATCCGGCATCCTCGCTGATGGTCAACGACTCACATAAACTCCCCGACTCGTAGAAAAACACGTCCACATGGTCAAGGCCGTCATCCGCAACAGTCAGGCCGCTCCTGGTCCCGGCCAAGGCCGGATCGCCCGAAACCGAAAGGACCGTCTTCAGGTCCCCGGTCACGGCCATTCCGTGCGGCAGGTCGGGATTGGCCACGCAGGAGCCCAGAAAAAGGGCTGCACACGCAATTATGAGAAAACGTTTCATATCAAAAATCTGTTATCGGATATTCGACTGTCTCCCAGTCGGCGATGCATACCAACACGTAAGACTTCGAGAAATCCACTGTCAGGGAGATGTCGAGCAAATCCGGGTCGTCGAAACGATACCCCGTGGCGGCTATCATCACTCCGATCGGCACGGTGCAGAATCTCCTGCCGGCCACGACGACATTCATAGACAATGCATCGTCAAGCTGGCGAGGCAGACGCACGTTATAATCCGCTGACTGGCCCTGGTGGTCCGGAGCACAGCCGAAGCGGCCTTCGCAAGGGTCGGTGCTGCACAGGTCATAACCCTGCACCGACCCTGTAACCGTAACGTCGGCATCATCGGGAAGGCCCAGCGCGATGATGTTCAGGCGCGCGAAATTCTTGTGCGGGGTAAGCAGGCATTCCTGACTGTCCCCCGTCAGCTCGGCATAAACGCTGTCGCTGTACAGTTCGTCGCACTGATGCTGAACCCGTATGTCGAGCCGGCGGCCTTCCACCGTGTTCATGCCGGTTATACCGGTGAACACGGTGACTTTTGAAGGCTTCCTAGGGACTGTCAACCGGCACAGGCCAGCGTCGAAATCTTCGCGGCCCATCATGCCCTGCTTCACCACTACGCCGTTCTGAATCACGCTTACCAGCACGTTCCCTTCCGTCTTGAGCGGTTCGTCGGAACGGACCAGCAGTTCGCACGGACACACGCTGCGGTTCTCCTTGACAGTGCAGGAGCAAAGCAGCAGGGCTGCAATCAGGCACAGATTCCGGCGCATAGCCTAACTGAATTCTTCAGTATAAGGAATATCGTCCTGCCAGCCGTTGACAATAACTTCGAACGAATACTCCATATAAGGATTGTACGTATCGCCGGGGTTGTCGGGATCAGGCGATCCCGGGCGCTTGAGAATCAGTTTCTGAATATGATAGACCGTATTTCTCTTGAGCTTTTCGGACGCAGCTTTAGGCAGGGTTACCGGATAATAGCAAGTTTCGCCATTGTACAGGCATTCCACCACCAGCCTTGTCCTTCTCGGCGACCAGGTGTTTCCTGCGTAATGGTCTTCCAGCTGAGGATTCGGGAACGAATAGAATACGTGGCTCGTTGTGTAGGACGAACCCTGGGACAATACATGCCCGCCCGAGCCGAATGAATAGTAAATGATGCTGTTGGTCTTCTCAACGGCGCCTTTCTTGTTGTACCAGACCTCCGGCGCTTCTGCACAGGCGAAATCGCAGTCGCCGGCAACGTTGCTGAGATATATCCTCTGTATGCTCAGAGGCACGAGCGCGAGGTCGCTGTTTACAAAGTTTCTCTGTATTTCATCGATAATTATCTTACATGCAAGATGGTCGAACTCGAGATCCACGGTATAAGCCTCGCTTACTACCGTTTCCGGAATATGGGCACTGTACATCAGGTTCTCCCCGCCGGTTTGATCCAGAAGGTCCATCCTGATGTCGAGAAACTGCGCCAGTGTATTGACCACATGATTCCCGGTAATATCCTCAGGAGCGTTACCGACCGCCCAGATATCCTTGACTCCGGGTGAAATCTCAACGCTGGGAAGGCTGGAGGCGACGTCGGTATCGTGGATCACTCCGGTATTTGCCTCAAGCGTTCCGCTGGCGTCGAAGACGAATACCTGGAAATGGTCCAGCGTCAGGTCGCCGCTTCCGGTTATTGGGGCTTTGGTTACCGGCATCGATGAGCGGAAAGACAGTGTCACCTTTCCTTCAGCACGGGTAAGATCGGGGGTATAGTCGGTGGTACAGGCAGCGAAAGCAAGCGCTGCGGATACGAGCAAAATCGTTCTTTTCATGGCGCTTCCCTCCTACATTTCATATTGGACTTCCGCATCGGGCGGCAACAGCTGAAGGTTGTTGCAGATAACGTCCACAGCCATCCTTTCAATTCCGTCTATGCCTGTGTAACGCTGGACCTGCAGGCGTCCGCGCACACGGACCGCACGCCCCTTTTCTATCTTGTCGAGGTCCTGCACGTTCTTCCCTTCAAACGCGGTTACGTTGTGCCACTGGGTGTCGATGACCGGCGCTCCCTCCCTGTTTTTGTACGCGCGGTTGGTAGCGACCGTGAATTTGGCCATCTGCTTGTCATTGATGTATTGGAGCCTGACGCTCCCTACAGTGCCGAGCAGATCGATTCTGTTGATTTGTTCCATGAGTTAATCATAATTTAAATTGGTAATTGGGCGCCCCGGCTCCGGCGGAGCCTTCGACCCGAATGCAAAGAAAAGCCTTTATCTTCACATTCTCTGCGATATTCTATTCCGGACCGCCACTTATTTACGATTCTTTCGATTGCGCCGACAATCTGAAAAAATGCTGTTTCGCATCGTTTTATCGAAAGAATTATCTTTCAGCATAAACAATCGTCAAAGACCGAAAGAATCAGAAAAAAGTGATTTACGATTCTTTCGATTCCATTGGATTCACAAATGGGTTCGCTATCTTCCCGCCATGTACAGATACGCCGAAGAAGAGCAGGCCGCACATTGCCTGGAATGCGGGGAGCCGATTTACGGCAGGGCGGACAAAAAGTTCTGCGACTGCAACTGCCGCAACCGCTGGCACTCGCGGCTGCGCTCCGACCAGAATCCGCGCCTGAAAACGACTCTTTCCATTCTTACACGCAACTACGGCATCCTGGAAAGCATTTACGACATGCACACGGCAAGTTGTCCGGCAGAAGTACTGGAGCGCATGGGGTTCCGCCAGGAGTACGTTACCCACAGCCCCATAAAAAAAGGGAAGCACCTGGAGTACAGGTGCTTCGACTTCGTTTACAATCTGAGTCAGACGAAACTATTCAACCTCCGCAGGGTTTGAAACCATGCTGTCCCTGTCGGTGTCGAAATCGGACTCGGTAATCATCTTGCACGTGCCGTTAACGGCAGCGCCCATCTCAACCTGGAGCTTGCGTACGTGAAGTTCGCCGGTAATGGCGGAACTGCTCTTGAGCGACAGGACGTTCTTTACGTAAACGCTGCCGTCAACTTTGCCCCAGAGGTCGAGATCGTTGCACATGAGGGTGCCCTCAATGAAGGCGTTCTCCCCCACCACTATACGGCCGTCGGAATACATCTTTCCCTTGATGCGTCCGTCCACCCTGATGTCGTTTGAAGAAACTACTTCTCCGGTGACCGACGTTCCTTCGGAAATACGGCTGACCGCATTCACATCTACGGTCTCGGCGATTTTGGTCATATCCTTGATTTTACTAAACAATGCCTTTTCCATGACAATTCTTGTATTTTTTGCCGCTCCCGCAAGGACAAGGGTCGTTGCGGCCGACACGTTTTTCGACTTTCACCGGGCTGTTCGACTTCTGCTCGCCATTGGTGCTGAGGTCGCTGTGCCTGGTCTGCATCTGCGACATGTCAGTCCTGCGCTGCATTGCGCGCTGAGGCGGCTGACTGCGGTCCTGAAGAGGAACATAAGCCCTGAAGAGGAAGGATAGGACGTCCTGGTTGAGTGATTCCAGCATCTCGGAGAAGAGGTTGTAGCTCTCGAGCTTGTACACCACGATAGGGTCCTTCTGCTCGTAGGCGGCATTCTGAACGCTCTGCTTAAGGTCGTCCATGTCGCGCAGATGCTCCTTCCAGTGCTCGTCGATCTGATAGAGTACTATGTTCTTGCTGAGGGTCTTGGATATCTCCTTGCCCTCGTTTTCGTAAGCTTTTTCGAGGTTTACGGAAAGGTTGATGGTCTTGCGTCCGTCGGAAACGGGGATGGCGATGTTCTGGTACATCGAGCCCTGCTTCTCGTACACTTCCTTGATGATGGGATAGAGCTTTTCGTCAAGCGTATCCATACGGCGCCTGTAAGTCTCCTGCATCACCTGGCAGATACGGGACACAAGCTCCTGCCTCTTGATCTTTTCGTACTCGTCGGGTTCGATCTCGAGGTCGATGGAATAGCGGGCCATAAGGGCCTCGCGGAAATCCTCGCAGGTATAACCCTCGCACTTGTCCACGAAGAGCGACGAAGAGTCGACCATCATGTTCTGGAGGTCGATTTCGACCTTTTCGCCGGAGATAGCGTTGCGGCGGCGGGAGTAAATGGCCTCACGCTGATAGTTCATCACGTCGTCGTATTCGAGCAGGCGCTTGCGGATGCCGAAGTTGTTCTCCTCGACCTTCTTCTGTGCGTTCTCGATGGCGCCGGACAGCATGGAGCTGACGAGGGCCTCGTTTTCGGCCATACCCATCTTGTCCACCATGCCGGCTATACGCTCCGAGCCGAACAGGCGCATCAGTTTGTCTTCCAGCGAGATGTAGAAGGTCGAAGATCCCGGGTCGCCCTGACGTCCGGCACGGCCGCGCAGCTGGCGGTCGACACGGCGGCTGTCGTGACGCTCGGTACCTATGATGGCCAGACCGCCTGCGGCCTTGACCTCGTCGGAGAGCTTGATATCGGTACCACGGCCTGCCATGTTGGTGGCGATGGTAACGGTGGAACTCTGACCGGCCTGGGCCACGATTTCGGCCTCGCGGGCATGCTCCTTGGCGTTCAAGACATTGTGACGGATGCCCCTCATGCGCAGCATTCGGGAGAGCAGCTCGGAAGTTTCGACGTCGGTGGTACCCACCAGCACGGGGCGCCCGGCTCCGGACAGCTCGGCCACGCGGTCGATGACTGCGGCATATTTGGCCTTCTTGGTCTTGTATATGCGGTCATCCTGGTCGTCGCGAATCACGGGACGGTTGGTGGGGATGACCATCACATCGAGCTTGTAGATGCTCCAGAATTCTCCGGCCTCCGTTTCGGCGGTACCGGTCATACCCGCAAGTTTGTGATACATACGGAAATAGTTCTGGAGGGTGATGGTCGCGAAGGTTTGCGTGGCCGCCTCGACCTTCACGTTTTCCTTGGCCTCCACGGCCTGATGCAGACCGTCGCTCCAGCGGCGTCCTTCCATGATACGTCCGGTGGACTCGTCGACTATCTTCACCTTGCCGTCTTCGGAGATGATGTAGTCCACGTCCTTCTCGAACATCGCATAGGCCTTCAGCAGCTGCTCGACAACATGCACACGCTCGCTCTTGAGGGAGAATTCCTCCATGAGCTCGTCTTTCTTCGCCTGCTTCTCGGCCAGGGTGCCCTCGCCCTGCAAGATTTCCGCGGTGCGGGCGCCGACGTCGGGGAGCACGAAGAAATCCTCGGTGCCGACGGCCTGGGCCAGCATGGCGTCGCCCTTGTCGGTCTTGACCACCGAATGAAGCTGCTCGTTGATAACGAAATACAGGGGGTCGGTGATGACCGGCATCTCCTTCTCGTTATCCTGGATATAATAGTTCTCGGTCTTCTGGAGTATGACCTTGATGCCCGGTTCGGACAGGTACTTGATGAGCGGCTGGTATTTGGGGAGGCCCTTGTGCGCACGGAGCAGGAGTTTGCCGCCCTCGCGCTCGTCGCCTGCGGCGATCAGCTTCTTGGCCTCGTTCAGGCACTGGTTAACCAGCTGGCGCTGAGCGAGATAAAGCTTCTCAACATAGGGCTTGAACTCGGAGTACTGGGCGTCGTCGTCGGTGCTCTTCTGCACGGGACCGGAGATGATCAACGGGGTACGGGCGTCGTCGATGAGAACGGAGTCGACCTCGTCCACGATGGCGAAATGATGCTTGCGCTGCACCAGGTCCTCCTTGGCAACGGCCATGTTGTCGCGCAGGTAGTCGAAACCGAACTCGTTGTTGGTACCGAAGGTAATGTCGCACTCATATGCGCGACGGCGCGCGTCGGAGTTGGGCTGATGCTTGTCGATACAGTCGACGCTGAGGCCGTGGAACATGTACAGCGGACCCATCCACTCGGAGTCACGCTTGGACAGGTAGTCGTTCACGGTAACCATGTGCACACCCTTTCCGGCGAGGGCGTTCAGGAACACCGGCAGGGTTGCCACGAGGGTCTTTCCTTCACCGGTCGCCATTTCGGCGATCTTGCCCTGATGCAGTGCAATACCGCCGATGAGCTGAACGTCGTAATGGACCATGTCCCATGTGACCTCGTTTCCTCCGGCCACCCAGTGATTGCGGTAAACAGCCTTGTCGCCTTCGATGGTCACGAAATCGTGGTCCACGCTGATGTCGCGGTCGAACTGGTTTGCCGTAACCTCGATGGACTCGTTCTCCTTGAGCCTGCGGGCGGTGCTCTTCATGATGGCGAAGGCCTCGGGCAGGATTTCGGTGAGGCAGGCCTCGATGGCGTCGTCCTCATCCTTAACGAGCTTGTCGGATTCGGTGGCGAGCTTTTCCTTCTCGGAGACGGGAATATCCTCGGAAAGTTTGGTGCGGATCTGCTCGATGCGCTCCTCGAAAGGAGCCTCCACTTCGCGCAGACGCTGCCTGAGAGCAGCGGACCGGGCCCTCAAATCATCGTTTGACAGAGCGTCGATTTCAGGGTATACAGCCAGTATCTTATTGAGTGTCGGCTTGACGGCCTTGTAGTCGCGTTCCGCCTTGGAGCCGAAAATCTTCTTGATAATATCAGCTAATGCCATAAACAGTGTTGTCTTTTCTAAAACGGGCAAATTTAATAAAAATATCGTACATTTGTAAAAATATGCCCGCAGTAAGTATCATAATAGTATGCATGGACAGGCCGGACAACCTCCGGCCGTGCCTCTCAAGCATCAAACAGCATACCACGGCCGAATACGAGGTTCTTGTGGTTGCGTACCGCTTTTCCGCTGACAATCTGTCAGCGATGCGGGCGGAATTCCCCTGGGTGCGGTTCATCGTCAACGACGCCCTGAGCGGCTTTTCCGAGAACAACAACCTGGCGCTCAGGGAGGCCAGGGGCGAGTTCTGCTTCATCCTCAACGACGACACGGAACTCCCGGGGCCGACCATTGACAGGCTGCTGGCAGACTTCGGCAAGCTTCCGGAGGACGCCGCAATCGTAGCTCCCAAACTGCTGAACGCCGACGGTTCGCTGCAACTCTGCGGCAGGCCCGATTATCCCGCCGTCAACTACCTGCGCCAGCAGTGGCACCGCTACAGGGAGCCTATCGACAACGGCAGCGGCCTGTTCCGCACCTTCAACATCAGCGGCGCGGCGTTCCTGATACGCACTTCCACATTCCAGGAACTTGGGTGGTTCGACGAACGCTATTACTTCACTCCGGAAGATATTGCCCTCTCCACTCTTGCCCGAAAGCGGGGATACTCGGTCTGGTGCGACTCCGAAGCGGAAGTCGTCCACAAATGGCGCACTACGGCGTCCCGCCTCTCCCCTGCCATCCGTCCGGCGGCAGTCCGCGGCAGCCTCATCTTCTTCAGCGACGGCAGCACGCTCCGCTACCTGCTGCTGGGCGCCGGAGTGTGGGCGGCCGAGATGAGCAAACGCATCAAGGCCCGCCTGCAGGGGCGCAAGGCCGATTGGCTTACTTACCGCAACATCACCCGCAGCATCTTTACCCGCAAGAGCCCGAAAGAACTATTCATCCGCTACTTCAATGAACTCTGAGATACTTGTCATCGTAGTGACTTTCAACGGGATGCAGTGGATCGAGCGCTGCATCCGATCGGTCCGCGAATCCAGGACTCCCGCCGATATCATGGTCATCGACAACGGCTCCACAGACGGAACCCCCGAATGGCTCCAGGAGCACGGTGTGGACGTTATCCGGAACTCCTCCAACCTTGGATTCGGCGCCGCCAACAACATAGGCCTGAAGCGCGCCGTCGAAGAAGGCTACGCCTATGCATACCTCCTCAATCAGGACGCCTGGGTCAGTCCGGACTGCTTCGGCACCCTGGTGAGCGCATTCGACTCCGACAAACGCTACGGAATTCTCAGCCCCATACAGTACGACGGAAGCGGCAAAAAGATGGACAGGCAGTTCGCAAAGCGTTGCAAGTCAAGGATAAAGAAGCACAAGGGCGAGACCATAGTGGAGGTCCCTTTCGTGATGGCCGCCCACTGGATGATAAGCCGCGGATGCCTGATGAAGACCGGAGGATTCTCCCCCGCCTTCAGCCACTACGGCGAAGACGACAATTATATCGACCGCACCCGCTGGTGGGGATTCCTTTGCGGTGTCGTACCCGGAGCGGCGGCAACGCACGACAGGGCCCAGCGCAAAGACAGCGCAGAAAGACGCATGTTCCTGAAATGCAATGCCGGAGTGGCGCATATAAGCAATCCGAAGGGAGGCGTGCTGCTGCGCATGCTCGGAGAGCCACTGCGCCTCGCGGCCATTGGCTGCCTGCGCTTCGACGGCACGCCGTTCCGTTATATCGGCAAGCTGATTAAAAGATATCCGGAGTTGTTGAAGCTTCGTAAAAGAAGCCGCAAACCCGGAGCTTTCCTGCTTTAGATTCTGTCTATCTCCCTCTGCAGCAACCACTTCGCCAGGCGCCTGCGGGCGTCGTGGTATTTCTTTATGAGCCACGGGCGAGACGGGCGGCGGTCGTGAAAGACATACTCCAGATACTCGCAGTCGCGCAACAGCGTTCCTTCCGGGAACAGCGGTGCGATATCCACCCCGCACTCATGGGCGCAATACACGAGGGACAGCTGGTCGCGGCCCGAGAGAGTCTGAAGGCATGCCCACCACATGGCGTCCATAGCAGCCAGGTGCGGGTCGCCCCCGTGGCGAAGCAGGATTGCATTCTCAAACAGTCCGGCATGACGCGGGAAGCCTTTGTCCTTCAGATACCTGATCACACGCATAGCTACGGAATAGCTCTCTTTGTCGGCTGCGACCACTGCACGTGCCTCGTCATATACACAGTCGCGTGACGGATGCCGAGGGGCCGCCATCTGAACGCCGGAATCGATCAGGCTGTCAATCAGTTCATAGAACGACTCGCTGCGGACAGACAGGTTCCCGTCCATCCAGAGCGTCCATTCGTAACCCGGCAAAAGTTCTTCCGGATGCAGTTTGGGATAGCGGGAGAGCATACGGTCGTCATCGATCTCCGCAGGAATGGCGCGCAACTGCCATATGCCGCCGTCGAGTCCCTCGGGATTGCGTACAAAGCAGACGTAGTCGTAGCGAGGATCCACCACCTGCGGCTGCATCAGCGAGTCTATGTCGCCCACTATCGATGTATATATGACGCGCTGCTTCATTTAACTCCGTGAAGGTCAAGCATTTCACCAATCGCCAAATCCTGTTCCCTGCTGCCCATGGGCATGAATCCGCCGCATGGATAGAAAGTCATCTCCGACAGCAGCATGTGCCCCTCGACCTCGTAGAAATCGACGCGGACGAACGGAATGCCGGCGGAAAGCTCTCGGGAGGCCTCCATCATGCGATCAAATGACTGGGGACGCGGCGGGAGTTCCCCGAAGGGCTCGTAGTCGCTGCGGCGGAACGGCGCCGGGGTCCAGTCGGGCATCACGAAACTGATGTGCGCCGTAGCGTGCTCCTCAAGCCCGCGGGACACGTAGAGGAACTTCGGTTCTCCGTTGAAACAGAAGAACTTATAATCAGTCAGCCCGTCGGCATGTCCGTCGTCGAGGAAAGGCTCGGCGATAATGCGAGCCGGGATGTCGCGGTAGCTCCATTCGCGTGCCGCATAGTAGAAGTTGCGTTTCACCGCCTTGTCAAGCGACGCCCTCGCCGCCTCCGTGTCGAAGGAACTGCGGTCCCTGCACACCAGCACGCTCCCGCTGTCGTGGGTGCATTTGAGCACGAAGCGTTCCGGCAGGGAGTCGAAATCGATGTCGGCGGCGTTCTCCCAAACGGCCAGCGTAGGAATCACGCATTCAGGGCCGAGGCGCTCAGCCACTATGTCCTTGAAGGCCAGCTTGTCGGCGAGCGTGGTGTATTCCGGCTGGCGGTCGTGGATCTTGAGCCACTGGATCTTTTCGCTGAAGAGGCGCGGGCGGCAGAGATGCAGACGGCTGCCGGTTATCATCCTGTAGCGCAGGCGCAGGTACAGCGGCGCAGGCAGCCAGCGGCCGATTTTGCGCAGCACGTATTCCCTCTCGCCGGGAGTGAACGCGACGTTCCAGCAGGCAGGAACAAGGCACACCAGCGTTGCCGCCAGCACCGCCAGCAGGCGCCAACCCCCTTCTGGCAGAAGCAGATGCAGCCCCAGCGGCAGCGACGACACGATCAGCGCGGCGAATATCACCGGCACGAGCGACTCCTGCCACATGGATGTCAACGGATATCCCGCAAGCCTGCGTGCATACACCAGCTTCACGATATCCACGAGGAAGTATGCGGCGGCGAAGAAGATGTACGACACGAACGCGGGGGCGCCGCCGGCGAAAGCCACCCACGATGCGGCGAAGCAGCTGAGGGCCACCAGCGAACTGACAATATAGTAACCCTTTATGCGCCCGTCCGCCTGAATCAGCGTCAGCAGCGGATTGAACAGCAGGTCGGCCATGATGCAGAACACCGTCAGCCGGGTAAAGATGACGCTCTGCACGGGCACATTCTTCAGCCACAAATCGAGCAGCGCGGGGGCTTCCAGCACGATCGGCACGCCGAGCGCCACCAGGATCAGCCCGCTGTATTTGACACCCTTGTTCACCAGATGGAACGACGCCGCCTTGTCGCCCGACGCATAATTCTTGGTTATCTGCGGATTGAGGGCCGTCAGGAAGTTCGTCAGGAACTGCTTGAGTATATTCTCGACCTGAAGGGCCACGTTGCGCGCAGCATTGACAGCCACGCCGAAGAAGATGTTTACCAACTGGTTGACGCCCTGCGTATTAACGATATACGCTCCGCTGCCGAGCACGTTCCAGCCGGCGAAAGAAGTCATCTCCCGTAGCAGCTTCCCGTCGAACACAAGACCGCCCCTGGTCTCGGAGAACAGGCGCCGGCACACTATGCCGTAGGTCAGCCGCACAAGCACCGCGACCACGAGCATAAATGCGGCATACAGGATCAGCTTGTCGCCCGCCGACAGATAAAGCAGCAGCGCCACGGACAGCTTCAGCACCGCTTCGCCGAGACTGATCCATGCGAACACATCCATACGCTCATGCGAGATGATGGTAGCGTTGAACGGTACGCTGAGCAGATTCACCATCAGCACCACCATCGAGCACTGGAGCACCCAAAACGCGGCCGTACCGCGCCCGGCGGGGATATTCATGTGGTTGTTGAGCCACCACAGACCGAGGGTTTCGGTAAGTATGAGCAGCAGCAAGCAGAACAGCAGCTGCATGACTACCGCCGTGGAGAACACCTTGTGAAGCGTCCCATCGGCAGCCGCTTCGGCTTCCGATCCGGCTTCCGGAGTGCTGGCCTCTGACCTCCTTTTCCCCAAATTTTTTGGAGGTCTGAGGCCAGCACTCCGGAAGCCGAGATTCCAGGTGATATATCTGCTAATTGACTGGGATACGGAATTCGTCACCACCGTGAAGAGCATCACCAGACCGCCGACGGCCCCGTACACGCCGTAATCTTCCACCCCGAGGGCGTCCAGCACCACGCGCGATGTGAACAGGCCGATGCACATCAAGAGCAGCATCCTGAAGTACAGCAGAATGGTGTTCCTTGCGATACGGCTGCTATTTTCGGAAATACCCGGCATTACCTTGCGAAGTTACGAAAAAAAAAGAAAAGTCCGGCCAGGCCGGACTTTAGAGCAGGATAAGGGAGTCGAACCCTCCTCCTTGGCTTGGGAAGCCAATGCACTACCGATGTGCTAATCCTGCATCGGAGTGCAAATATAAAAACATTTTTAATTATCCACAAGCGCCTTCTTCTCCTTGCTCTTTTTGGCAAGGAACCAGATAAGGGCCGCTGCGACAATGAGGAGGATGACGCCCAGCACAGGCCTGTACACGATCCAGCCGATGGCAATGACCACCAGCGACCACGCCAGGGCAAGGACGCCGGCGACCAGCCCTACGCCGAGACTGGCGATGTTGCCGAGGAACGGCAGCACCTTCAGGAGCGCAGTGATGATGTCGAAGATGCCCCTGAACCCGAAGTAGATCAGCAGCACGCCGAGGATGCGGAGCAACCACGAAATAGCCTTGTTGGACTGGTGCTCACCCTCGAACATTCCTTCCATGCCCACCACACCGTCGACCAGGCTCATAAGCGTATATCCGTTCTTGGCCGTGTAGCGTTCGAAGGTGTCGCCGTTGACAACTGCAAGAATGGACACGTCTCCGGGCACTACTTTCTCGTAAGTGACGCGCACGTCACCCACGCTGGGGTTGTTGGGATTGGTTCCCAGATAGAGCACGTTGCCGTCCTGATGCACGTAGCTGTCGTTCTTCTCCGCTCCGGCAAGCTTGTGGAAGTCGGCCTCATACTGGTCGACCACCTCCGGCTCGAGGCTCACGGTGAAAGGCTCGCATCTGTTCATCTGGGCGATAAGTCCTTCAGGGAACTTGTAGGCGCCGAACGTCACGTTCCTGGCGGTCCAGATTTCATCCTGAATGTTGAGCAGCACGTCATTGTCTATGCCCTTGTAGTCGGGATCTTCGAAATATGAAGAATTCTGGGGAGAACCCACCCATTCCTTGGTGTAGGTATATGTGGTAACGGTCTCCTGTCCGCCGCCGACCTTGTCCTTGGTCTGGGTAGACTGGTGCTCCACCCACTGGTAATACTCGACGCCGCGGATCAGCTTAATGGCGTTCACGGTCACGCCGAACTGGCCGTCGGTGAGGATGTCGCCAGTGGTGGCAAGGCCGCTGGCGTGAATCATCTTGCCGTTCATGTCGGGATTGACGGAGGCAATGTCTTCCAGCTCCACGCATGCCTTGTTGGCCTCCTTCAGCATACGTGTGGTCTTGACCGTACGACCTTCGTTCCAGAACAGCAGGATGGTACCGGCAATCAGCATGATAAAGCCCATCGCCACTCCGCCGAGCGCATTCTTCAGCCTCCCGCCGTAAGATGTTTTGGTTACTTTTTGATAAGCCATGACAGTCTGTTTTTATAATCAGCGGCCCCCGCAGAGGCCGCTGAAAGAATGAGTCAATTACTGTCTGACAGCTTTTTTGTAGAATTTCGTGTCGGTGCCGTTAGCGCTAGCCTCAACATATCCTCTCCAGTCAGATGCCGAATCGCTAATATAGACGCAAACGTAACGTTCAACATACTCATCTTTAGTGACAAGATAGCTGCAATTATCTTTGGACTTCAGAACAAAGACATTTCTATTATTGTTTGTTGTACCAACGCGCAAATTTGTATTGTTCTTGGAAGCGGCAGTCGTATTACAGTACAAATACTTGTCCGAATTATCCTTAGGATAGAATGTGAATCCGTCCGTGGTATTTCCCTTAAGAGTCCAAACTATCACATTGGTAACATCAGAGGTTATCTTACCATTATCAACTGTGACTGCAACTGCAGGAGGATTGTCGGATGTACCGTTTGCACTGGACAAGGCATAGCCATTACCAACAATAACAAACTCGTCGCCCTCCTGAATGTTCGAAATGCCGAACTCATGCCACTCGCCCTCCTGCTGCTGAGGCTGCTCCTGAACAGTTACGGTGCAATACCTCTCGGCATCGGTATACTGGCCGGGGACACCGGTTACGCGGGCATAAACCTTGACGACGCCTGCAGCGACTCCGGTAACGACGCCTGCATCTGAGACGGTTGCGATACTGGTATCTTCGCTCTGATAAACTATTGTCGCTTCGGCAACATTGCAAGTGGCACCAAGCTCAACAGTATCGCCTACGTACACATTCTTGCTGCCTGCCATCGTAATGCTAGTCTGGGTTTCCTCCGGTTCCGGATCAGGCAGAGGATCGAATTCACCACTGCCGGTGTAAACGACCTTAACGGCTGTAACCTTGACCTGACCATTATCGGCAGTACCACCCACTGTGAATGTAATCGAAGATCCTTCGCATTCAATTGCTGTAGTACCTGTAGCAACCACATCATTCCCATTATACAACTGGCCGTTATTTGCAACGCTGAATGTGAGTTGCACCAATTTTAAAGAGCAGCCGTCGGCAACGCTGACAGTCAGATTGCCATTCTTATTCTGATACAGACGCCAGTCGTTGTTGGGGCTGGTGCCAAAGAATGCACCACAATTAGGCTCGCCCGTTGTTGACATTCTGACAGAAGAGCTCAACTCCAATGTAGTATAGCATTTGTTCTTTTCATATCCTTTAGCCGTCATCAGTTCGCTCATCGTCCAGGATACGATTGTTTCATCCCCGCCGGGTTCCGGACCGGGGCCGGGATCATCACCGGTGACCTCCTCAGCGGATTCCGCATAGAAGTACACCTGCTCCGTACCCGAATAAGTTCCATGCCCATAGACATAGCCGGTAAGATTATAAGTCTTGTCTTTTTCGATTGTAACGCCTGATGCCTTTTGGTTGTTGGCTATATATAGGACTTTCTCACCAGCACCCTCAACAGTAGCATTAACAGTTGATGTCGCTGTAGCCGTAAGCTTAACGTACTTCGCATTATTATCTACATAAGCTGAAGCTACATCTTCGCCGGTCCATTCTACCGGTGAAAGGGTAACTGTACCAGTACCTGAAGCCGTTATAGTCGGCTTCGGATCCTCCTTGATTTGCTTATTGCCCTTGTAGACGCCAACGGTTCCCTCAACAGATACCTTATCTCCCTTAGATACAGTAGGAGCCTCTTTCAAGAATACAAATAGGATATCTTTGTTGTCGGTTACCATAAAGCCCTGAGGGAATACTTCCGCTACCAAAAGATCATCCATTGCGATGCTTGTACCGGAAGTCGCAGCATGAGCATCTGCAATTGTCGAAGAAGTAGGCTGGGGCTCGGTACCGCCGACTTCCTCGGCGCTGTCGACATAAAGGTAAACCTTGCCGTTGTAATAGCCATAGACATAACCGGTAAGATTGTACTTTTTACCCGATGTCAGACTCACGGCAGGATTAGTGGCGGCGGTTAAAGACAGAGTCGCTTCCGCACCTTCGACAGTAGCCGCAGTGGCGGATGTCAAGGTTGCCGTCAACGATACATATGCCTGAGTTGCATTCTGAGCTGCTGCATTAACCTCAGTACCGGTGTAGGGAACCGGAGTAAGGGAAACCGTATTGCCGCTTGATTTCGGGGAAACCGCAGGCTGCTTGAACTGCACCATATTGGAGTATGAGCTCGTAACGCCGTTGATGTCCACCTTGTCTCCCTTTGCAACTGAGGGGGCTGCGTTCATGTACACGAGAATGGTACCGGTCCCATCCTGGGCGAAGAAGCCCTTGTTGTAAACCATTGTCACAAGTGCGTCCGAAACCACATAATTATCACCCACGTTGCCACTCATGACATCGGAAATGGTATTGCCTTCAAGCAGGGTCATTTCATCAAGAACCACATGCACTCTCCTGATCTTGCCGGCCTCGAAAAGGCACTTGTTTGCAGGAACGTCAATGGCAAACTCCTGGTATGCAGCCTTGCCTCCAATCTCTCCGTCAATGGCCACCCTGAAAGGCTTCATCGGGTCGTGGGCATAAGGAACAACGGGAAGATAAATCTTTGCTGTCTCTTCCTCGGCAAGCTCGGTAGCGCCGTTGACTGTTACCTGGGCCTTCGTTTTCACTTTAGAGGCGTCTTCACTGGGCGTGAATTCAGGCTTTTCTCCAGTGAAATCAACATAGAAGGAACCTATGATCGGCGTTTCTGTCTCAGTCTCATCCAAAGTAACCCTGGTGACCTTTACAGGATTGCCGGTCTTGTTGACCACGTTGAACTCGATCACGGTAGCAAGCTGCTTCATGACAAAGCCGGGATTACCGGACTCGCTCTTGACAACGCCGTACATGGGGCAGGCAGTTCCGCAAAGGACATTGGTGCTGTTATAGCCCTCCTGAGTCAGGCCGCGGGTGTCGCCAAGATAGGTAAAACCGCCTTCGGCGCTGTTTGATGCCGGAGACTTGGGGCCGGAAGGATAGATGGCATACCAGTCGTGGCTGCCGTCAGGTGCTACCGAGGCCTCCGCCGCGTCGACGAACACACCGCCCTTGGTACCAGCACCTTCAGAAAGCGTAAGCTCGATGCCTTCGGAATAATTGGTTCCACCTGCATCGGCATAGAAAACGGAAATCTTGTCTCCTTCAGCCCAGAGGGTCGACATACCGTCATTGACGGTCTTGGTTCCTGCATCGGTCGAAGCGGAAACGGTCAATGCCTTGCCGCGAACCATTTCGGTTCCGAATTCAGTCTGGCATCCTGTGAGGGCGACGATGGCTGCCATCATCAGCCCTAAGAGTACGAGAATCTTTTTCATGGCCTAGAAGTCTAAAGATTCATCGTCATAAATCCAGTCCTCAGTACCGCCGCTAGTGCAGATCATGACGTCCTCGAGGACCTCCGAGACGTCTGCGGCCGGAGCCGAATAGGCTCTCTTCGCGAATTGGTTGAAATTAGTCATATATGCGCGCAAATGATTAATCTTGTGAATTACAAATTTATAAATAATAATCTGTAGGGACAAAAAAGATTACTTATATTTGTGAACAGTTTTTCAACAGCATGAAATACGACATTCTGGTAATAGGCGGAGGCGCCTCCGGGCTCATGGCCGCGTACTCTGCGGCGAGTACCGCAGCAGACAAAGGACGCGACCTTCGCGTCTGCGTACTGGAGAAAATGCCCCGTCCCGGCCGCAAGATAATGATCACCGGCAAAGGACGCTGCAACTTCACCAACATGAAAGACTGGAATGCCTTCTCCGCCCACGTGCGCTCGGGCTCCAAGTTCCTGCGGTCCGCCTTCTACAGCCTCCCCCCGGAGCGCCTGGAGGCTTTTTTCAACGGCTACGGAATGGAGAGCGTGGTGGAACGCGGCGACCGCGCTTTCCCGGCGTCACACCGCTCTGCGGACGTCGTGGACACGCTCGTACGTGCCTGCCAGGGTGTGGGAGTGATCATCGAGACTGAGGCGGAGGTGGAAGAGATCCGCCACTCCCGCGAAGACACGCTGTTCACGGTACAACTGACAGGCGGACGTAGCCACAGCGCGCCAAAGCTCATCGTCGCCACCGGAGGCCTGAGCTATCCGGGCACCGGCAGCACCGGCGACGGCCTCCGCTGGGCCCGCGAACTGGGGCACACCGTCACTCCCCTCTTCCCGTCACTGACCGCGCTGGTGCCGAGAGGATACAAGGATGCCGAGGGACGGGGCCCCCGCCACATTCCGAGGGAGACTCCGATGACCGAATTCGGGCAGAAACTCTGCGGGATACAACTGAAAAACGTGGGCGCAAGCCTGCTGGTGCAGGACACCGTCGCCGGCTCCGAGTTCGGCGACATCGACTTCACCGACGGCGGGCTCGAAGGCCCCCTGGGTTTCCAGCTGAGCCGCAAGGCAGTAAAATCGCTTACCAACGGCTCCCGCGTGGCCATTACCCTCGACCTCAAACCCGGAGTCAGCCTCACGGAACTCACCACCCGCGTCAAGGAGCTGTGGGAAGAGATCGCCCACGACCCCCGTAGCGCCCGCATCCGCGAAAAGGAACGCTGCCGCATCCTGCTAGGCAAACTGATGCCATGGGAACTCATCCCCGCATTCACCGCCGCCCACCCCGGAATCATCACCCTTGAACGCCGGGGGCGCGCCGACACCAAAGTCTGGATCAACCTGGTCACGATAGCCAAGGCCCTGAAAGAGTGGCGGTTCGACATCGACGGCTACGTGGGCTGGGAACGCGCAGTCATCACCGCCGGCGGAGTCAGCCTCGACGACGTCGTACCCAAAACCATGGAGTCCCGGCTCGTCCCAGGCCTATACTTCTGCGGCGAAACACTTGATATAGACGCCGACACCGGTGGATATAACCTCCAGCTGGCGTTCTGCACCGGCAACCTTGCCGGCATCTCCGCCGCCGGGGTTTTCTAATTATTCATGAATTCAATCATCGCGGCGTTGACTTCCCGGGATTCCGGAAGGTCCGGATAAGTGACGTTGTGCACGTGCCCCACCTTCTTGTCTTCAGATTCGATATCGACGAATACTATCTCGCGGCCGAGAGCATCGCAGTCCGCTTTAAGCTTGAGTGATTCCGCGCGGATGAAGTCCTTGGTGCAGGTTGAAAGGAAGAGCGGCCCGGTGTAACTACCGATGAATGTTCTGGGAGAGAGGGATTCCAGATATTCCTTGTCTTGATAGCGAGGCCCGACAAACCACGCCTTGAAGTCTTTGGTGTAACCCTCCGCTTCTCCGTACTGGCCGTAATCATACGCCGGGCAGTTCACCAGAACGCCCCGGGGCTTGAATACTTGCGGCCGGACTGGCATGGCCGGATTCTCAGAACCTTCCGCCATGTACAGGGCCAGATGCCCTCCGGCAGAATCGCCCGTCAGGAACATGCGATCCCTGTTGAGCCCCAGTTCCTCAGCATGAACGCCCAGGTAGTCCAGAGCAGCTGCGCAGTCTCGGAGTTCATCGGATACGTCCCGGACGCGGTCGTTCAAGCGGTATTCAACCGACACCACATCAAAGCCCGCCTTCAGGAAAACCTCTGCAAATACGCGGTTGTATTCCTTCTTGCCCGCAATATAGAAACCGCCGTGAATATCAATGACCACGGCATCCTTGCGGTTCTCCGGATATGCATAAAAAATGTCGAGAACCTGCTCCGGCTCGGCATTCTCCACATATGGGACATCAATCCTGTTGGCATAGTCTTCCGTTATTGTGCTCACCGGCAGGTTCTTATAGTTCGCCTGAAGGAGCAGCTTCATTACGGGAGCCGACAGCGTGCAAGCACTGCAGCATATCAGCAGCAACACAGAGACGATATATCCTAAACGCTTCATAACTAATGTATTGGTTCCAAATATTCAACGGTTTTGCCCTGGCTGAGGGAGTAGTCGATTTCGCTGCGGGTGCTCTGGCCGTTACCTGTCTTTCAGCATCTGCAACAACATCATCCCTCTGGTGGTAAGACAGTACTTCTGGCGGGGATGGCGGGGTTTGTCAGGGTAGAGCGCCTGTACAAGGCCGGAGTTTATAGCAGGATTCAGGTAAAGGGTAACGAAGTTCTTCCTGTCTTTCAGCCCGAGGATGGCAAGAAGCTCCGTAACAGACAATTCATCCTCTTTAATGGCATCAACCAAAATCTTTTGGTTTCTTGTCGCCGAGCCCCAGCTTAGGGGGTGCTTGGGGGGTGCTTGGGGGGTACCTGAGGCGTTATTGTCCTGAATTGTCTCTCCATTTGCAGCGCGAGCCAGATTGGGTTGGACGCCCCACTCCTGAGTGGGATGAATATGGAGGTATCTGTTCCTCAGGTCCCATTGCTCCCCGAGCAGCAGATTCCGAAAGAATCGCTCCAGATAGATAGGAGAATAGTCAACCCCCTTCACTGCGTTTCTGTAGTTCGCCCTTACGAGCGCGTTGCGAAAGTACCAGGAATGGTTGGCGAACAAATCGTTATCGATGTTGAACCCGATTGACCGCAGATACTGTATGGTAAATACCGCTGTGGTACGGGTATTACCCTCACAAAAGGCATGGATTTGCCATATTCCGGACACGAACTGCGTAATATGCGCTATCATTTCATCTTGCGAAAGCCCTCTATAGTTGAAGGAGCGTTCCTGCTCAATGTCGTACTCCAGGGCACGGTGCAGATCCTCCCAGTTCAGATAACTGACCGAATCACCCTCCAACACCCATTCTTTCTTCGCAATGTCATAATCGCGCAGTTTCCCCGCATGATTAAACACGCCTGTAAAGATTCTGCGGTGCAGTGACACGATGCCGCCGGCACTGAAATCAAAAGTATTTGATGACAGGATCTTGGTAATATTCGCCGAAACGGTGTCTGCCTCCTTCTTCTCCTCGTCATCCGGATTCCTTTGCTTCTTGGACAGGTAGTACGACTTGATCAGCTCACGGGCTTCATCTATAGTGATATCGCCTTCAATGTTCTTGCGGGCGGTTTGCTGGAGGTATTCAGATGTTTTCAGCCCATCCACGGCCTGAAGGCCGATGGCAATCCGCCAGGCCTCCGCTCTATCTTTTTGAGCGGGCTCACCTTGGCGGAGATACTGATCAAAATCCAAATACAACTGTTTATAATCACTCATAGTGCAAAAGTACGCTTTTTTCGTCAATTAGCCTCCTCCAAATACTCAACGGTCTTGCCCTGGCTGAGGGAGTAGTCGATTTCGCTGCGGGTGCTCTGGCCGATGTAGCCGCCCACGTTGATCACATAGATGCCGTCGGCCATGTCGATTTTGCGCTTGTGCATATCGTCCAGCATCTCCTTGGTGCCGGGCGTCCAGACTTCATCGTCGCCGCTGTGCCCGAACAGGCCCACGCTGATGACGATGTTGCCCTCCAGAGTCAGCCGCTTCTGCGCCTCCAGGAACTGCTCCTTGAAGCGCGTGCTTCCGCAGAGGGTTATTACGGGGTATTTGCCGATCATAGGGTTACAGTAGCTTTGAGATAGTCTCTTAACGCTTCGTCTTCACAATATACGTAGCATCCCTTTTGTCCACGGGTAAGCAACGTCTTGTAAGTATTCAGGATAAGGCGCCGTGCATCGGCATCACTTGCCGTACGGATTCCGGAGGAATTGTCATCTCGGGAAATAGCTGTCTTGTCGGTCATGACGCGACAGGTAGATTTGTCGTAGGTGAGATCCTTCCCTATCAAGACGCCTACATAATCAAACTCCAGTCCCTGAGCAGTGTGGATACAGCCAACCTCTTCGAAGGATTTCGGGTTTATGGCCCAAATCTTATCGTTGGCAAGGTTCCACTTTGCCTGAAAGCCACCTGGAAGCACAATATCCACATCACCACGGTGGTTTTTGACATCCCAATCGTAGCAATATCCGGCGACCATTCGCGCTTTGTTGTCAATCGCATTCTTTTCTCTCAGGGCCGCGCGCATAGTGGATGCGTCGTCAAATACGCGGAAATCGTAATTGAGTTCGGACAAGGGAACGGAGATGCGCTCCTGATTTCGTTGCAGAAGGTTGTCAATGAACTGGATATAGGCGTCGCTTCCGTTGCATCGGAATTGTGAGGTGAGCTTGGTCTCTTCCCTCATGATAATCGTGGAGCCCAGCTCCATGCACCACCTGGTTATCTCCTGAACACTGCCGATATCTTTTGTTGTAACAGCCTGGTCTTCATCCAGCATAAAAACAGTGAGGAGGGATGCCTGGATACATTCCTTAACTTGATTCTCGCCATGCCAATCACCATACATTTTCTTGACAAGGCGGTGCGCTTCGTCAACAATCAGGCAGTCATACGAATTGGCCGGAACTTGAGAGAGGCCAAATGGAGATCTGAACAGTTGGCTTATCTCGGCAATATTCTCTGCCTTGTTTTGAGAAAGGATTGACAGGAAGGCCTGGCGGGGGGCGCTGTTCTTTGTAACATATGCTGCGTTACACGTGCTGGTAATATAATGCATCAGCAGGTTGACAGCCAGCACGGACTTCCCTGTTCCAGGACCACCTTGGATAAGAATGGTACGTTTCTTCTGATCTTTCAGACACTGAAGCATGGTGCGTACACACATGTCAAAGCAAACAGCCTGCTCATCAAGAAGATCAAATACCGGTGTCCCTCTAACCATTGTGGCGAGCGCATCCTGAAGAGACTTGGTGGGACGGATGCGGCCATTCTCTATCTGATACAGCAGGTCGCCGTGGGCTGATTTCCTGGTGACATACTTCTTTATGAAATCATTGAACTGCTGCACCTCGTCCATGATGAAGAACGGCGCCGTAGTGTACCACTCCTTATAGATATCGGCAGACAATGCCGGCTTATACGCGGGCAGATAATTGTGAAGATATGCACAAGGAATCAGATGTATGTTCCTTTCGTTGATAGCCTGGGAATAATTATTCAAAAAGCGCGAATAGGAATATGCCTGATAGGAGGGGTGGCACACAATCCTCTTGTCATTGGCGACGAATGTGCGGACGCTGAAATGCATATCGTCATCGACCACTTCAGCCCTGCTCCACTGCTTAAGCTCCACAATGACAATGTTTTCTTTGTCCTTTGCATCCGCCCCGATAATGATGAAGTCCACGCGTTTGGATGTCTGGGGAATGTTGTATTCAATAGCAATCTGAACATCGTCGTCGATTTCCGAATCATCGACAATATCGCGCATGAACTTCATGGAATTGTGCCAGGACTCGAATTCACGTTCCTGTCCACCGTTCAATCCTTTTTTGCGAAGCAGCTCGAGAATCTTCGTCGCAATGACGCCAGTTTTGACATCCTGAACGAAAAGATACTTGTTTGCGCTATAGACTATCATGAATTATAGTTCGTTATACTTTTTAGCACTACCCTTTGCCTTGTCTACTGGATACTTTGCAGCATTCTTACGAATCTTTTCCAGCATAATATCCTTGATGTCAAGGCCGTATTTGTCCGCCATCTGGAAGGCGTAATTAAGGACATCGGCCAACTCTTCGCGAATTCTTTCCGGTTTTGCGTCCTCCGGCTTCTTCCATAAAAAAGCTTCCAATAACTCAGAAGCCTCAACGGAAAGCCCTATGGCCAGGTCCTTCCCGTTATGGAACTGGTCCCAATCACGATCCTGATTGAATCGCCGCAATTCGTCCTGAATCTGTTCTATATCAGACATGGTTATGTGTTTTATATGGATAACAACAAAGATAAGAAAAAAGCCCCGCTTAAGCTACATAAACCGCCTTGGTGGAACCAGGGCCTTCGCTTCCGAGTAGGACTTTTTCTGTTACAAATATAAGCTCTTTTTGCTCAATGGCAAAAACAAAGTTTTCTTTTGCGGCCAAACGCATTTAGACCTTGAAGAACCGGTCGATGTCCTTGATGGTCTGGGGAAGGGCGAAGATTGCGACGCGGTCGTAGTCTTCGATGCGGGTGTCGCCCACGGCGATGAACGATTCGCTGCCGCGGATCACGCCGGCTATTATCGCATTGGCCGGGAAATTCAATTCCTTGATGGGCTTCTTGGTGATGGCGCTGCCAGGAGCCACGGTATATTCGATGATCTCGGCGTTGCTGCCCGAAAGATACTTCACGAAACGCGCCTTGCCGGACAAAGTGAACTTGAAGATCCTGCCGGCCGTGATGAGTTTCTTGTTGATCACGGTATCCACGCCCATCTCCTCCGCCAGGCGGATATACTCGATATTCTCAACCTCCGCCACGGTGCGCTGAACCCCGAACTTCTTTGCCACAACGCATGACAGCACGTTGCTCTCGTCGCTCTCGGTAAGTGAAATGAAGGCGTCGTAGTCGCGTATCCCCTCCTCGTAAAGGAAATCGGAGTCGCTGCCGTCGCCGTTCACCACCATGACGGTGTCCGGAAGGCGCTCGGAAAGCACCAGGCAGCGTTCCTTGTCCTTCTCGATAATCTTCACCGCCTCAATCTGGGAGCTGAGCGTACGGGCCACCATCTCAGCAAGCGGAGTGCCGCCAAGTATCATCACCCGGCCGATGTTTTTTTCGGCCTTGCCAAAATACTTGATGATGCTCTTCATGCCCTCGCGCTTCGACACCGTGAACAGCAGGTCGCCGAACTGGAACTTGGTATCGAACTTGGGAATGATGGTCTTTTCGTCGCGGGAGATGGCGATTATGCGGAACAGAGTGGTCTCCTCGGGAGTCATCATGCGGATGAACTCCTCGAGGCGGAGGTCCACCATCGGAGAGTCCTCGTCGATCTTGAACACCGAAATCTGAAGCTTTCCGTGAGCGAAATCCATGGTGTCCGAAGAAGAAACGTGCTTCAGAGAATTCACGATTTCGTCGGCCGCACTCTTCTCGGGATAGAACATGAGCTCTATGCCCAACTCCTTGAACAGCAGGCGGTTTTCCGCAGCAAGATAGTCCTCGTCGTTGATGCGTGCGATAACCTTCTTGGCGCCGATCTGCTTGGCCAGCAGGGCGCCCACGATATTCACTTCCTGAGTGGTGAAAGGATACACGGCGATGAACAGGTCGGCACGTGCGACTCCGGCGTCCCTCAGCGTCTTTATCGAAGAAGGATTGCCCTGGAACACCTCCACGTCGGCGTACCCGCTCAGAGCGTTAAGGCGCCGCGCGTCGTTGTCGATGACCGTAACCTCGTTGGCCTCGGCCCTGAGCATCTTTGCAAGATGGGAGCCGATTTCACCGGCGCCCTCGATGACTATCTTCATAACGTCTTATATAACTGAATATTCCGCCTCCGCGAAAAAGGCTCTGCAATATAATGTTTATTTTCCAATATCCCTCGACTTTGGCGCTCCCGTTCACGCCCGCCGGAGCTTCACGGCGAAAGCGGCGGAAGCCCCTGTGCGCCTTGACCACGGCCCGGAAATCCGCCGGACGCCCGCTCAGAAGGTACACGCACGCCGAAGCGATATCCAGCAGCATACGGAAGCAAATGCGCATGCGCGCCTTCACAGGCCCCACCGTCGCCGGCAGGTTGTTTTCCAGCAGCAGCAGGTTGTTGCGATGGTTGAGCTCCAGCTTCCAGGGCGATTTCGGGACGAGCGTGCCGCCTCCCAGATGCCACACCGTACTCTGCGGCACCACGGCCACGGTGAACCCCAGCCGCTGCGCACGCCAGCAATAATCGATTTCCTCCATGTGCGCGAAGAAGCGGTCGTCCAGGCCGCCAAGGCGCCTCCAGAGCGACGCCCTGGTAAGCAGACACGCTCCGCTGACCCACATGAGCGGGGCGGGACCGTCATACTGACCGCTGTCTTCCTCCGTGCGCCGGAGCACACGCCCGCGGCAGAAAGGATACCCGAAACGGTCCAGATAACCGCCACCAGCACCGGCATACTCGAAACGCGACAGACGCCCGTACGAGCCGTCCTCCGCCTGCACCAGCGCGTGCAGCTTTGGCCCGCAGGCGCCGCATTCCGGATGCGAATCCATATACTCCACCAGCGGCTCGAGCCAGCCGGGAGACACATCGATATCGGAATTCACCAGCAGGAAATACTCGGCGTCGACCTGCGCCAGCGCGCGATTGTAACCGCCGGTAAAACCGAAATTGCTGCCAAGCGGGATTGTCGCGACCTGAGGGAAAGCCTCCGCCACATACTCAAGGGAACCGTCGTCGGAGCCGTTGTCGGCCACCACTACCCCGGCGTCCGGAGGACATGACGCCACCAGACCGGGGAGAAACGCCTCAAGATAGCGCTTCGTGTTCCAGTTGAGTATGACGACGGCTGTCTTCATCGTTTCAGTTCTTGCAGCCGCAATCGCCTTCGCAGCCGCAGTCCTCACTTCCGCAGTCGCCTTCGCAACCGCAGTCGCCATCCTTGCAGCCGCCCTTGTGGCAGTTGCCGCAGCCCTCCTTGGGGAGGTACTCGCCATGCAGGCCCTCAGTCAGCTCCTTCTCCGTGGCTTCGCGGACCGCCTCCACCTTGCCGGTGAAGTGCAGGATCTTGCCCGCCATGGGATGGTTGAAGTCCATGGTCACGGTCTTCTCGCCGACGGCGGCGATGGTGCCCTGGACCACCTGCCCTTCGGAATTCAGCATGGGAAGCGTACGCCCCGGAACGAGCAGTTCGGTGGCAGTGCGGCCGTCGATGATGAACGCCTCCATGGGAAGCTGCACAAGATAGTTGGGATTATACGTGCCGTATCCCTCTTCCGGGCTGAGCGTGAATTCGAAAGGATCGCCGGCAACCTTGCCGTCGAGCGCCGCTTCGAACTTGGGAAGCAACATTCCGGTACCGTGTATGTATTCCAGAGGGGCCTCGGAACCGGCCTTGTCGGCGGTCTTGCCCTCGACTTCGAGTTCGTAGCTCACGGCCACGACTTTGTTTTTCTGAATCTTCATTTTTTTAGTCCTAAAAATGCAAAGTTAAGCATTTTTTCAGTATATTTGTAGTCCGTATGAAATACGGATTCGACAACGAGAAATATCTCAA